>NZ_CP064356.1:1500000-1622500 GCF_018141545.1 Miltoncostaea oceani
CCGGATCGTCGCCGGCATGGCGGGCGCCGTCGCCGTCGTGGAGGCGGGTCGCCGGTCGGGGGCGCTGATCACCGCCGACTTCGGCCTGGAGCTCGGCCGCCCGGTGCTCGCCGTGCCCGGGTGGCCGGGAGCGCTCGCCTCCGAGGGCGCGAACGGCCTGCTGCGCGCGGGGGCCGCCCTGCTGGAGGACGCCGACGACGTCGTCGCCGAGATGCCCCACGCGGCGTGGGGGGAGCACGGCGCCGGAACGTCCGGGGGACCCGATCCCGAGGGGCTGGAGGGGCGCATCCACGCGCTGCTGGCGCGGGAGCCGCGAGCCGCCGACGGCCTGGCGGAGGCGCTCGGCGAGGACGCCGCCGCCGTGGCGGGAGCCCTCGCGCTGCTGGAGGTCGAGGGGCTCGCCATCCGGGGCGAGGGGCAGCGGTGGTGGGCGGCGCCGCTCCGCGGGACCATCGAGTCGCGACACCGCCGGGATCGCCGCACGTCCGTCGGGGACGGCTGACGGCGGAGGGCTGCGGGCCCGCCGGGGCCTCTCGGCCGTTCAGAGGCTGCCCTGGAGCTCGTAGACCCGGTAGCGGCCGGGTCCGAGTCGCAGGTAGACGAGCGTGGCGCATCCGGAGGCGGACGGCTCACGTCGCCGCACCTCCCGCTCGGTGGTCGCCGCCACGAGGTCGTGCCGGGGGCCGAGCGGGGGGACCCGCATGACGACCACCGGATCCGCGCCGAGCGTGCGCGCCACCTCCGCGTGGGAGACGGCCGGACCCGGGCCGCGGTCGTAGTCCCGGCCGCACCAGTGTATGCGCGGGGGCACCCCCTGACCCGGCCACAAGTGGTAGGTCGCCCGGTACCAGACCGCCCCGCTCGCCCCGGCGAGCACCACCAGGAGGAGCGTGGCACCGGTCAGGAGACGCCACCGCGACGCGATACGTCGGAGGGCGGTGCCGGACGCGGTCATCCTCCCGAGTCTGGCAGCGGAGGGGGACCGCGCCGCCGCGGACCCCGGGTCAGCGGGTGGTGGCCCTCCGGCGGTGGCCGCCGCTCGGGAGGTCGGCCTCGTCGTAGCGGTCGAGGACGCCCTCGGCCAGCTCGGCGACGGTGCGCCGCAGCGCGACCGGCTCGAAGAGCACCGCGTCACCCTGGTACTTGAGCAGCTCCTTCACGAGCCACTCCTCGCTCGCGTACGGGATCTCGACGAGGGCGGAGCCGTCGGCGAAGCGCTCGCGGGAGCTGTGCTTCTCCAGCATCCAGCGGGCGAGCGACGGCGCGCACCACACCGAGGCGCTCTGCGCCACCGTCTCACCGGGCTGGGGGTGGTGACCCCACGGCATGTACGGACCGGCGGTCGCGATCTCGGGACGGCGCGGGAAGCGCTCCTCCAGCAGCACCGCGCTGCGCAGCCGGTCGAGGCGGAACGTCCGCTGCGCCTCGGCGCGGCGGCAGTACGCCACGACGTACCAGGCGTCCTGGGCGTTCACGAGCAGGTGCGGCTCGATCACGCGCTTCGTGATCGCGCCCCGCGACTCCGTCCAGTAGTCGATCTCCAGCAGGCGGTCCTCACGGATCGCCTGGCTCACGGCCGTCGCCAGCCCCGTGTTCTGCGACTGCGCCCGCCCCAGCTCGACGGTCGGGAGGCTGTCCTCGCCGATCGCGGCCTCCACCTTCGCCCGCACGGAGCTCAACGAGCTGCCCGCCTCGGTCGGCAGGCGGTCGCCGATGAAGTCGAGCGTCCACAGCAGCGCCTTCGCCTCCAGCGGCGACAGGCGGGCCGGCCGTGCGAAGCGGTCCCCGTACGTCTCCTTCTGCACCACCACGGTGTCGCCGTCGATCTGGGCGAACAGGGCGTAGCAGCCGCCACCGAAGTTGATGAGGTTCAGCAGGCCGATGTCGTCCTCGAGCGTGCGCTTGTCGAGGTTCAGCGCGGCCCGGAGGTCGGCGATCGGGATCTGCGCCTCCGCCGAGTCGCCGCAGGCGGCGAGCAGGCGCGTCATGAGGGCGAGCAGGCGGGCGAACCGCTCCGCCGGCACCACGCGCTCCGGCGGCTGCTGGGCCGCGGGGACCTCCGCGCCGGTTGCGGCGGACGGCTCGGGCGCCGCGGCGACCCGCAGCGGGGGCGAGGGGGCGGGCCGGGGGCCGTCCACCTGGTGGCGCTCCGCGACCAGGGTCAGGGCGGCGGTGACGTCCTCCCGGAGCTCCGTCGGCTCGATCACGCGCGCCTCGGTGCCGAGGCCGAGGATCCAGGCCACCAGCTCCCGCCGGTTCGCGTAGTCGGTCGTGTACACGCCGGCCCCGTCGGCGCCGATGGCCGTCGCCCCGTACGCGCCGAACATCTGCTCCACCCACCACGCGATGGTGGGGGTGAGGGCGATCGTCGCCGTCTGGTGGGGGCCCTCGAGCTGCCACGGGGCGCGGTCGCGGTACCGCGACAGGTCGAAGTCCTGCGGCGCCCGGAAGTCGTGCTCGGCGCGGGTCTTGAACGTGATCCGCCCCTCGACCCGCGACAGGCGGAAGATGCGGGTGTCGCTGCGCTCGTGGGAGTAGCCGACCATGTACCAGTTGCCCGCCGAGTAGAGCAGGCTGTACGGGTCGACCTCGCGCTCGGAGCGCTCGTCCCGGCCGATCGAGTAGTAGGTGAAGCGGATCGTCTTGCGGCGGCTGATCGCCGACTCGATCTTGCTCAGGTGGTTCGCGATCTCCGCCGAGTAGTCGCCGCCCAGCAGGTTGACCGACACCGTCCGCGCGGCGTGGTCGTCGAGCGGGCTCGGGCGCCCCAGCGTGAGGTGCTGCAACGCGAGGCGCAACGGCTCCGCGTAGGCGAACTGCCCCTCCAGCAGGTACAGGCACGTCTGCAGGGCCGACAGCTCGGCCTCGTCGAAGTCGAGCTCCGGCAGGTAGTAGTTCTCGGGGGGCAGCGCGTAGAGGTCGCCCTGGAAGGGGTCGTCGCCGGGGCGCTCCACCGCCAGGCGCAGCCCCATCGCCTCGATCTCCGCCCGGTCGGCGTAGAACCGGCGCAGGAACGCCTGCTCGGTCATGCCGCCGTATCCCTCCACCGCCTCGTGGATCTCGTCGGCCGTCACCGGCCGCTGCTGAGACATCAGGAAGGCGACCAGGGAGAGCTGGCGGACCAGCTTGTCGTCGTCTCTCATCGCCATGATCGCGTGCTCACAACCCGTCTGTCGGGGCGTCCGATGATAGCCCAGGCGCCCCCGCCGGGCCGTGCGGCCGGGCCCGCCGATCCCGCTCCGAGCGGGGACCGCGCGCGGACGCTCACGGCGGCGTCCCCGTCGCGGGGGCGGCGGCGCGGGAGGCCATCAGATCGCGGTGCGCGGCGCCCGACAGCACCAGCTCGAGGGGCACGAGCACGGCCACCGGCACGAGGGCCCACGCCATCCCGGGGGCGATGAGGGCGGCGGTGCCGAGACCCCCCGCCATGCCCAGCAGGATCACCCCCAGCTCGCTGCGGGTGACCGACGCCGGGTCGTCGGGGACGACGACCACGTGCAGCGCCAGGCACGCCGCGAACGCGGCCGCCGCGACGACGAAGGCGCCGTCGACGAGCGCCGTCAGCACCACCGCCCCCGCGAGGGCGATCGCCGCCCACGCGACGGCGTACCGCCGTCCCGCGCCGCCCAGCAGGACGATGGTGGTCGTCTTCGGCGGCAGCGCCCGGCTGTCGGGGACCCGGTCCAGGTAGTGGTGCATCATCAGCATCGCCACGCACGAGGCGCCGTAGGCGATCCCCGCGAGGGCGGCGCCCCCCGACAGGCCGCCGGTCTGCAGGACGTAGGCGCCGCTGGTGCAGCCCCACACGCAGGTGAACGCGATCGCCTCCCCGCCGAACGGGCGGTACGCCGCCCGGATCGGCGGGAGCGTGTAGAGCACCGCCCCCGCGAGGCCGGCGGCGCCGTACACGACGAGGATCCACCCCCACCGCGCCGCGGCGACCGTCCCGAGCACGGCGGCCGCGAGCGCCGCCGCGACCGCGACGCCCGCCAGCGCCCGCGGCCCGAGCAGGCCGGAGGCGATCACCTTGCTGCCCCCGCTGATGACCCGCGGCGAGGGGTCGCGGTCGGTGCCGGAGCGCCAGTCCGAGATCTCGTTGACGCTGTGCGCGACGAGCCCCTGCAGGAGGACGCCGATCGCCACGGCCACGAGGTAGCCGGTCACGGACCCCTCCCCCTCGTCGCGCCATGCGAGGGCCGTCCCGAGCGTGATGGCGGTGAAGGACCACTGCAGGACCGGGATCACCCGGATCTCCAGCCAGAGGCCCAGCACCGCACGGCGGACGCCGCCCATGGGGCACTGTACCGTCGCCGCCGCACCCGCTGGTACCCTGCGGGCATGCCCGTCTTCCAGCACGTCCACGACATCCCCGACGAGGACGAGCTCGCGCAGCTCGTCGGCGCGGCCACCCCGCACTTCGCCTTCCAGATCCGCGACCGGGTGGCCCAGTACGCGGCCGCGCTGCCGCCGGACCACCGGCGCCAGGCCGAGCTCGCGCGTCACCTCGAGCGGCTCGACGTGCTCGGCTACGGCGGCGAGAACGGCGGCGTGACGGTGCCCGACCTGCCACCCCGCCCGCCGGTGGCGCCCCGCACCACGGCTTAGGTCGCGAGCGCCTCGCGGGTGACGGCGCACAACGTGCGCAGCACCCGGGCGGTCGCCCCCCACACGTCCTCGCCGGCGAGCGGGTAGCGCAGCTCCCGCACCGAGGGGGACGGCGGCAGCACGGCGTCGGCCGCGAGCAGGTCCGCGACGCGCCCGTGGATGATCCGGGCCACCTCGGCGTCGCTCGGCACCGCAACCATCGGCCGGTCGAGGACCGCGACGAAGGGGTGGATGATGAACCCCGAGACCATCGTGTGGACGTCGTCGAGCTCGCCGATCACCCGCAGGCCCTCGCGCCCGATCCCCACCTCCTCCTCCGTCTCGCGCAGGGCGGCGTCGCGCTCCGAGGCGTCGTGCACCTCCACCACCCCGCCGGGCAGTGAGATCTGCCCGGGGTGCGACGGCAGGTCGTCGCTGCGCTTCGTGAGCAGCAGGTGCGGTTCCTCGTGGCGCTCGTAGAGCAGGACCAGGACGGCGGCGCGCCGCCCCGGACCGGGCTGGGGCGTCGGGCGCCGGTCGCGCAGGGTCGCCTCGAGCGCCGTCGAGAGGTCGGCGAGGGGCGGGACCCCGGGGGCGGCGTGAGGGCGTCCGGGGCGGGCGGGCATCCGGCCGAGTGTACGACCGTGCCGCGCGGCCATGGTCCCCACCCGTCGGCCGCAGGGGCGGCCGCGGTCGCGTGACCCGGCGCGCGGGCATGGTCGTAGTGGGGCGCCCGGCGCGACCAGCGGGTCGTCTGCAACAGTCCGGGCGTGACCGGAGCCACCGCCGACGCCGCCGTGCAGGACCTCGTCGAGGCCCTCGGGCGCGCGCGCGACGCCGCCGCGGCGATCGCGGGCGCCGCCCCGCTCGGGGTGCGCGCCGTCGAGCCGGCCCCGGGGCGGCGCAGCTACCTCGTCGCGTTCGACGGCCCGGCGTTCCTGTGCCTGCGGGCGGACCTCCGGCCCGAGGACACCCTGCGCGCCGCGCGGGAGGCCGCGTCGGCGAGCCTGCTGTGGGAGCAGGTCGAGACCCTCGTCGACGCCGAGGCCCTACGGGGGCTCGTGGCGGCGGTGGGTCGCCTGCTGGCCCTCGGGGAGGACCCCCACGGCATCCTGTCGGTCCTGGAGACGGTCGCCGCCCGGGCGCTCGAGCTGGCGGCGTGGCGCGACGCGCCGGTCCGGGCGGTGGCGTCCCTGCCCGACCTCGACGCCGCCGTGGCGCTGCACGGCCGCCTGTCCGGGGCGTATGCGCGTTTCATGCGCGTCTCCGAGCCTCTGGTGTCCGACCAGGAGTCGTTGTCGGCCGAGCTGCTCGACGGGCTGCGCTCCCTCGAGCAGTCAGCGGGCTGGGCGGGGGCGGCCGAGCGGCTCGCCGACCGGGTCGCCGCCGCCCTGCCGGTGTGCGAGGAGCTCGCCGACGAGGTCGTCGCCGCGCACGTCACGCGGCTGCGCCCGTGAGCCTCCACGGCACCGAGGTCGCGTTCCGCCTCGGCCCCGGCACGCTGGAGGAGGCCCGGGAGATCGGCGCGCGCCTCGCCGCCGCGGCGGCCGGCTGCCGCCGCCACGTGCTGTTCGTCGACGCGGACGCCGGGGAGTACGGCTGCCTCGCGGAGTGGGACGACCCCGCCGACGCCGCCGGCTTCGCCGACCGCCCGGAGGCGCGGGCGGTGCTCGCCGCGCTCGCCGAGCGGCTGGGCAGGGAGCCCCGCGTGCGCCTCTACGCCATGGAGGAGGGGCCGCCGGGACCCCCGTAGGCCCGGTCTATACTCGCCCGGTGGAGCCGCGGACCTTGGTGGTCATGGAGGGGGACCAGACCGGCCAGGAGCTGCTGGAGGAGGCGCTCCGCGTCCTCGCGCCCGACGTGATCGGGCTGCCGCTCACGTTCGAGCGGTACGACCTCTCCCTCGAGAACCGCCGTCGCACGCGCAACCAGGTGGTGTTCGACGCCGCCGAGGCCAACGTGCGCCACGGCTTCGGCCTCAAGGCCGCGACGATCACCCCCGAGGGCGCCGGCGACGTCGGCAGCCCCAACGCGCTGCTGCGCGAGGCGATCGGCGGCAAGGTCATCATCCGGACGGGGCGGCGCCTGTCGGGCGTGCGACCCCTCGGCGGCATCCACGCCCCGATCTCGGTCGTCCGGATGGCGGTCGACGACGCCTACAACGCCCGCGAGTACCGCGAGGGGGAGGGCGACGACGAGCTCGCCTGGCGCGTCGAGCGCATCTCCCGCCGCACGTGCCGCGCCGTCGCCGAGTTCGCCTTCCAGCAGGCGCGCCGGATGCACGCCACCGTCTTCGGCGGGCCCAAGTGGACCGTCTCACCCGTCTACGAGGGGATGCTGAAGGAGGAGCTCGACGCCGCCGCCGCGCGCCACCCCGACGTGCGGTACCGGCCGATCCTGATCGACGCCCTCTACGCGGCCCTCGTCAGCCACTCCGGCGACGCCCTCGTCGTCCCCGCCCTGAACCGCGACGGCGACTGCCTCTCGGACATGATCCTCCAGCTCTTCGGGTCGATCGCCGGCGCCGAGTCCCAGCTGCTCGCGTTCGGCGAGGACTTCCGCGCCAGCGCCGTCATGGCGGAGGCCCCCCACGGCACCGCGCCGACCCTGCAGGGCAAGAACGTCGCGAACCCGCTGGCGATGATCCTGGCGGGCGCGTCGGTGCTGCCGTACATGGGCGACGAGCAGTTCCCCGTCGCGTCGCGGGCGATCTACGAGGGCGCCCTCGAGGCGATCGCCGAGGGGGTCCGCACCGCCGACCTCGGGGGCGAGAGCGCGATGGACGAGTTCACCGACGAGGTCATCAAGCGGGTGCGCACCAAGCTCGACGTGTGGTCGGCCCTGGGAGAGAGCGCCCTCCGCTACTGAGCCGGTCGGCTCGTCCCGTTGGGGCGATGCCCGTGGGACGGCCCGCTCGTACCGTCGCTCCGACGACGCCGAGCCCACGGAGGCGCGCGATGAGCACCCCGCCCGACCGGCACGCCCGGGCCATGCTGCCGATCCCGGACCGGCCGCCGCCCGGTCTCACCACGTACGACGCCAAGGACCCCGAGACGGCGTACCCGCCGATCGAGCCGCTGCTGCCGCCGCCCGGCGCCCCGAACGTCCTGATCGTCCTCCTCGACGACGTGGGGTTCGGCGCCTCGTCGGCGTTCGGGGGCCCGTGCCGGACGCCGACCGCCGAGCGCATGGCCGCGGGCGGGCTGCGGTACAACCGCTTCCACACGACCGCCCTCTGCGCGCCGACCCGCCAGGCGATGCTGACGGGGCGCAACCACCACTCCGTCGGCATGGGGTCGATCACGGAGACCGCGACGTCGGCGCCGGGCAACAGCTCGCTGCGACCGAACACGAAGGCGCCGCTGCCGATGACCCTGAAGCTCAACGGCTACTCGACGGCCCAGTTCGGCAAGTGCCACGAGGTACCGGTGTGGCAGACCTCCCCCCTCGGCCCCTTCGACGCGTGGCCCTCGGGCGGTGGCGGGTTCGAGACGTTCTACGGGTTCATCGGCGGTGAGAACAACCAGTGGGAGCCCGCCCTCTACGATGGCACGACCGCCGTGGAGCCGCCGGCGACCCCCGAGGAGGGGTACCACCTCACCGAGGACCTCGCCGATCGCGCCGTCGGGTGGATCCGGCAGCAGAAGGCGCTGATGCCCGACCGGCCGTTCTTCGTCTACTTCGCCCCGGGCGCCACGCACGCCCCGCACCACGTCCCGAAGGACTGGGCTGACCGCTACGCGGGCGAGTTCGACGAGGGCTGGGACGTCCAGCGCGAGAGGACGTTCGCCCGCCAGAAGGAGATGGGGGTCATCCCCCCCGACGCCGAGCTCACGACCCGGCATGCCGAGATCCCGGCGTGGGACGAGATGCCCGACGAGCTCACGCCGGTGCTCGCCCGGCAGATGGAGGTCTACGCCGGTTTCCTCGAGCACACCGACCATCAGGTCGGCCGCGTGATCGACGCCATCGAGGACCTCGGGATCCTCGACGACACGATCATCTACTACATCATCGGGGACAACGGCGCGTCGGCCGAGGGCACCGTCAACGGCGCCTTCAACGAGATGGCCAACTTCAACGGGATGGCCGCGCTCGAGACGCCCGAGTTCTTGATCGCCCGGATCGACGACTTCGGGTCGCCCGACTCGTACAACCACTACGCGGTCGGCTGGGCGTGGGCGATGGACACCCCCTTCCAGTGGACCAAGCAGGTCGCCTCCCACTGGGGCGGCACCCGCAACGGGACGATCGTGCACTGGCCGCGGGGCATCGAGGAGCGCGGCGGGCTGCGGAGCCAGTTCACCCACGTGATCGACGTCGCCCCGACGATCCTCGAGGCCGCCGGCCTGCCCGAGCCGACGATGGTGAACGGCGTGCTCCAGTCGCCGATCGAGGGCACGAGCATGCTCTACTCGTTCAACGACGCCGCCGCGCCCGAACGCCACGACCTGCAGTACTTCGAGATGTTCGGCAACCGGGGCATCTACCACCGGGGCTGGAGCGCGGTCACCAAGCACCGCACGCCGTGGGTGATGGTCGGCGGCGAGCTGCCCGCCTTCGACGCCGACGTCTGGGAGCTCTACGACGGCGCGGCCGACTACAGCCAGGCCACGGACCTCTCGGCGGAGATGCCGGAGCGGCTGGCGCACCTCCAGCGCCTCTGGCTGATCGAGGCGACGAAGTACAACGTCCTGCCCCTCGATGACCGGACGGCGGAGCGGATCGAGGCGTCGATGGCGGGGCGCCCGACGCTGATCCGGGGCGACAGCCAGCTGTTCTTCCCCGGGATGGGGCGGCTTTCGGAGAACAGCGTGGTCAGCATCAAGAACCGCTCGTTCTCGGTGACGGCGGAGGTTGAGGTCCCGGTCGGCGGCGCGGACGGGGTGATCATCGCCCAGGGCGGCCGCTTCGGGGGGTGGGCGGTGTACGCCCGGGACGGCCACGCGAAGTTCGTCTACAACGTGCTGGGCGTCCAGGAGTTCGCGACGGTCGCCGACGTGGCGATCCCCCGGGGGACGCACCAGGTGCGGGTCGAGTTCGCCTACGACGGGGGCGGGCTCGCGAAGGGCGGCGACGTGACGATCTACCACGACGGCGAGCCCGTCGGCGCGGGTCGCGTCGAGCGCACGCAGCCGATGGTCTTCTCGGCGGACGAGACGACCGACATCGGCTACGAGTCGGGGACGACCGTGACGCCTGACTACTCGGCGACGTCCAGCCGCTTCACGGGCCGGATCAACTGGGTGCAGCTCGATGTCGGCGTCGCCGACGACGACCACCTCATCGACCCCGAGGAGCGTCTCCGGGTCGCGATGGCGCGGCAGTGACGCGGGCTCCCCGCCCGTGTCCGCGCGGCCGCCGGGGGCTCAGCGCCCCCGGCGGTTGCGGACGACGATCGCGATCACGATGAACGCGACGATGGCGACCACCATCAGCAGCGGCACCAGGTCCCGCGGGTGCGTCACCCGTCGTCGGAGGTCGTCGGCCCCTCGGCCAGGAACTCCAGCAGGTCCTCGACGGTGAACCGGCCGGCCTGCATCGAGGCGACCAGGCCGTAGACGGCGGCGGTGTGCGGGCGGTCCACGACGTAGGCGCGCATCGCGTCGTTCGCGTCCGACTCGATGCGGGCCGCCTTGCCGAGCCCGTTGTCGGTGACCTCGACGCCGCTGCCCTTCACGAGGGCCATGTGGAGGTCGACGAGGCGCGAGCAGAGCGGCGCGACCTCCTCGGGGCTCGCGCCGAGGCGCGCTGCGAGGTCGGTGACGGGGTTCGGCCCCGGGTTCGCGACCAGCTCGCGCAGGATCAGGTACGAGCCCGGCGACAGGCCGGCGGCGCTCACGACCTCGTCAAGGACCCCGGCGAGCTCGGCCAGGAGCTGGAGGTCGTCCTCGTCGCGGAGCACCTAGGGCCCGTAGCGGTGGGGCGGGGCGGGGCGCGTCGTGCTGCGCGTCTCGCCGGCCCACGTGCGGCCGGTGATGCCGCGGTCGTCGAGGATCCGCAGGGCGGACCGCACCACGCCGGCGCGCGCGCCGTGCCCGTGGGTGTTCGCGACGGTGATCTGGAAGTCGTGCTCGCCGGGCCCCTTCTGGGGGCGGGCGTTCGCCCGCGCCAGGGCGACCCGCGCGTCGGACAGGGTGCGGGCGTCGTCGAGGGTCACGTAGACCTCGAAGAACGACCAGTCCGCGGGCTGCTCGGCCAGCAGGCCGTCGAAGGCCGTGGCGTGGTTCATGCGGCTCCCTCCGTTCGTCGGACCTGCGCGGGGGTCAGCGGACCACCCCGGCCGCCGTCAGCGCCGCCTCGACCTCGCCGGACGCGCGGGCGAAGGCCGCGTCGTCGAGCGCGGGCACGAGGCCCTCGGGGGCCCCGATGGCGGGGGGCAGCTCGATCCAGCTGACGCAGCCGCCGTGCGACGGGGCGTCCTCGAGGACCGGGACGGGGTCGACCGTCCAGACGCGGAGGATCGCCGCCCACAGCGGGTGCTTGCGGCGCCACCGCAGCCGCTCCGCCGCGTAGTCGGCGGTCAGCACGTGCAGGTGGTCGATCGCGGCGAGGGCGTCGGGGTCGGCGATCGGGTGCGCCTCGACCAGCTCGGCGTACACCGCGAGCGGCAGGCGCTCCGGGTCGTCCCGCTGGGCCAGGGGGTCGCCGAAGCGCACGCGCGCCTCGGGCTTCACGAGCTCGGGGCGCTGGTGCGCGTAGGTGGGGAAGAGGTAGAAGCTGCGGTGCGGCAGCTCGAACCGCTTCTCGCCGATGCCGCCCTTGCGGACGATGAGCACCTGGTCGCCCGCGGCGAGGGCCGCGACGGCGACGGCCCATTCCTTCAGCGCGTGTTCAGCCACGTCCGCAGCCTAGCGCGGGACGGGTGTCCGATCATGGTGACGGGGGGCCCTGATAAGTTGGACGCATGATCGACGCCATCCTCTCGCGAGCGGCCGACGGCGAGCGCATCACGCCGGACGAGGCCATCACCCTCCACCGCGACGCCCCGCTGGAGGATCTCGGCGCGGCCGCCGACGCCGTGGTCCGTCGCCGGTACGGGGACGAGATCACCTACAACGTCAACGCCCACCTCAACCCGACCAACATCTGCGTCGTCGGGTGCGGGTTCTGCGCGTTCGCGGTGTGGACCGAGAAGGACGAGCGCGCCTACGCCTACAGCGTGGACCAGCTCGTCGACCGCGCGGTCGAGCTCTCGGACCTCGGCATCACCGAGCTGCACATCGTCGGCGGCATGACGAAGGAGTACGACCTCCCGTACTACGAGGAGCTCTTCTCCGAGCTGAAGGCGACGCTGCCGCACGTCTCGCTGACGGCGCTGACGGCCGTCGAGGTCGACTTCATCGCCCGCATCTCGAAGGTGTCCCACGCCGAGGCCCTCCAGCGCCTGCGCGCCGCCGGCCACGACACGATGCCGGGTGGCGGCGCCGAGGTCTTCAGCCCCCGCGTGCGGAAGATCATCGCCGACCGCAAGGTCCCCGCCGAGGTCTGGCTCGCCGTGCACCGCGAGGCGCACGCCCAGGGCCTCCGGACCAACGCGACCCTCCTGTTCGGGCACTTCGAGACGCCCGAGGAGCAGGTCGACCACATGGCGCAGCTCCGCGCGCTGCAGGACGACACGGGCGGGTTCCAGGCCTTCATCCCGCTGCCGTTCCTGCCGGGCAACACCGACTTCGCGTACCTGCCGGGCCCGAGCCGCGAGGAGAAGCTGCGCACCATCGCGACGGCCCGCCTGTTCCTCGACAACTTCGCCCACATCAAGGGCCACTGGGTCATGCTCGGCGAGGAGATCACCTCGGAGGCCCTCGGGTACGGGCTGGACGACCTGTCGGGCACGCTCACCGAGGAGCGCATCGCCCACGCGACGACCGTGCAGACGCCGCTCGGCCTGTCCGAGGAGCGCATGCGCGGCCTGATCGCCGCCGGGGGCAAGCGCCCCGCCGAGCGCGGGACCCTCTACGACCGCGTCCACCGCGACGGGGTGGCGGCCTAGCCCCGGGTGTGGTCGCCCCGCGCACGCGCCGAGCGGCGCCTGCGCGAGCGGGGACGCCCCGCGTGGGCGGAGGTGACGGCCGCCGAGCGGGTCGGGGACGGCCGGTGGCTCCTGCGCCTGCGGGTCGCCGACGGCGGCGCCGCGCCCTTCGCCGCGACGGCGGAGGTCGATGACGCCGACCCGGCGGGCCCGCCGGTGGGCGGCCGGGTGGAGGTGCTGCACGGACCGCGGCGCGGTGGCCGTGTCCTCGCGCTCGGCGCGCCGTCGCCCCCGGCGGCGCCCCGCGCGGAGCCCCTCGACCCGGGGCCCCCTCCGGACCTGGCGATGGTGCTGCGCGGGTTGACGCGCGCGCTGGGCGACGGGTCGCTGAAGGCGGGCCTGCCGGTCGTCGTGCAGGCCGACGACCCGGCCGCCCCGCCGTCGCCGCTGGCGGGCCTGTCGCTCGACGCGCTCGCCGCCCGGGCGGGGGACGACCCGGGTGCGGTGGTCGACGAGGCCACCCGCCGGGTGGGGGCGGGGGAGGCGACGATGGGCGACGTGCTGGCGGCCGCACGCCGGGCGGGACTGGGGCGGGCCGAGCTGGCGCGCCTGGTGAGGGCGGGGCGGCGGCCGGCTAGTTGACGGGGCGCCGGCGCAGGCCGGTGACGCAGACGAGCGCGAGCAGGACGCACCAGGCGAGTGTCCAGACGACGGTGTCCCACTCCGCCGCGGGCACGATGACGGTGTTCTGGTTGATCTCGACCCGGGGGGCGGCGGGGCCCGCGACGTCGCGGAACTGCATGTCGGCGATCATCGGCGAGGTCACCGCGCGCGGCGAGATCCAGTAGAGGAACGAGACGCCGGCGTCGGCGGTGCCGATCAGCCCCTGATCGGCGGCGGCCTTCAGGTTGACGGCCGCCTGGGCGACGACGTAGACCGACGCGCCGAACACGCCCGCCGCGGCGGGGGCGACGATCGCGCTCGCGGCGGCGCAGGCGAGGAGGGCGAGGACGAGCCCCTCCCCGACCGCGAGTGCGTGGACCGCGAGGGGCCCGTCGAGGCCGAGCCCGAGCGCGAGGGCGCCGGCCTGGACGATGACGGTCCACGCGGCGAGTGCGCCGACGAGGATCACGAGGCGCGCGCCGACGGCGCCGGCGATGACCTGCGGGCGCGAGGCGCCCCCGCCGAGGAGCATCCCGAAGTGGCCGCCCGTGGCGTCGCGGTTGAGGGCGGCGCTGCCGAGGGCGATCGCCAGCGCGAGGCCGCCGAGGAGGAGCAGGGAGGCGGTGCCGCGGCGCAGGGCGTCCTCGCGGGCGAGGCCCTCGTGGGTGGCGGCGACGACGACGGCGACGACGGCGAGCGCCGCGCCGGCGGCGACGCCGACCTGCACCCAGGGGCGGCGGGCGACGCGACGGGCCTCGAGCGTGACGAGGGTCAGGAGCCAGCTCACCGGGTGACCCCGTCCTGGAGCGCCATGCGGCGGCCGAGGGCCGGGGCGAGGCCGCCGGGGCGCCCGGCGGCGGCGAGCACCGCCGCGCCGCGGGCGCGGGCGGCGGCGATCTCGCGGAGCGTGTCGCCGAGGACCCAGGGATCGTCGAGCACGACGAGGTCGGGGTCGCCGGCGATGGCGAGGGCGAGCGACAGGCGCCGCCAGCCCTCGGCGTCGAGCCGGCCGGTGCGCCAGTCGGCGACGTACCCGAGCCCGGCGCGGTCGAGGGCGTCGGAGGTCGCGCCGGCCGTCGGCGCCGCCGAGCGGAGCGCCAGCACCTCGCGCACCGCCTCGGACACCCGCAGGCCGGACGCGAAGCCGTCGCCCTGTGGTCCGTAGCCGATGCGGCGGCGGGCGCGGGCGTCGCCGACCGCGACGCCGAAGAGGGTCGCGCTGCCGCGGTGCTCGACCAGGCCGAGCAGCCCCCGCAGCAGGCTCGTCTTGCCCGCGCCGGGGGAGCCGGTCAGGAGCAGCCCCTCGCCGGGGCCGAGGAGCAGCGACACGCCCCGCACGGCCGGCTCGGGGCCGCCGTGGTAGCGCACCTCCATGTCCTCGGCCGCCACCACGGCCCGTGACTCGCTCACGCGGTGCGGATCACCTCGAGCACCTCGTCGCGGCGGCGCTCCATGTCGTCCTCCGACACCAGCGACTCCAGGTTGAGGCGCAGGAGGGGCTCGGTGTTGGACGAGCGGACGTTGAAGTGCCAGTCGTCGTAGGCGACGGACAGGCCGTCGATCTCGGTCTGGCGGCCGTCGGAGTAGCGGGCGCGGATGCGCTCGATCGCGGCGGGCGCGTCATCGACGGTCGAGTTGATCTCGCCGGAGATGTGGTACCGCTCGCGGAACTCGGCGATCATCTCCGACAGCGGCCGCCCGGTGACGGCGACCATCTCCATCACCAGCAGCGCCGGGATGAGGCCGCTGTCGGCGAACGAGAAGTCCTTGAAGTAGTAGTGGCCGCTGACCTCTCCGGCGAAGACCGCGTCGATCTCGCGCATGCGCCGCTTGATGAAGGCGTGGCCGACCCGGAACATGTCGGGGGTGCCGCCCGCGGCGGTGATGGCGTCGGGGACGGCCCGCGACGCGCGCAGGTCGTAGACGACGGGGGCCGGGCCGGTCCGCGCCAGCAGGTGGCGGGCGAGGAGGGCGGTGAGGAAGTCGCCGGCCACGAACTCGCCGGCGTCGTCGATGAAGAAGCAGCGGTCGGCGTCGCCGTCGAAGGCGATGCCGAGGTCGGCCTTCTCCTTGAGCACCTTCGCCATGATGAACTCGCGGTTCTCGGGGAGCAGCGGGTTCGGCTCGTGGTTCGGGAACGTCCCGTCCAGCTCGAGGAAGAACGGCACGGCGTCGATGTCGAGGCGCGCGATGACCGGCGGCAGGTAGAGGCCGGACATGCCGTTCGCGGCGTCGAGGACGACGCGCAGGCCGCGGATCGCGGACGGGTCGACGAACGTCAGGCACTTCTCGACGAAGCGGTCGAGCAGGCCCTCCTCGCGGGAGCGCGTGCCGGGGGTCGCGGCGGTCGGCGGGCCGGCGGCGGCGACGCGCCCGACCTCGCCGATGCCGGCGTCGCCGGAGAGGGGCAGCGCGCCGGCGGTGACCATCTTCACGCCGGTGTACTGCGGCGGGTTGTGGCTCGCGGTGATGACGGCGCCGCCGTCGAAACCGCCCTCGGCGACCGCGAAGTAGAGCATCTCGGTGGCGCAGAGCCCGAGCTCGACCACGTCGGCGCCCGCGGCGATCGCGCCCTCGGTGAAGGCGGCGGCGACGGAGGGGGAGGACAGCCGGGTGTCGTGGCCGACGGCGACGCGCCGGGCGCCGGTCACCGCGACGAACGCGGCGCCGATGCGCTCCGCGCCCTCCTCGTCGAGCTCGCCGGGGTAGAGGCCGCGGACGTCGTAGGCCTTGAAGACCGCCGGGTCCATGGTCATGACGCGAACCCGGGGCGCAGGAGGGCGTAGGTCTCGTCGAGGTGCTGCGGCATCACGCGTACGTCTCCCAGGGCCGGCATGAAGTTGGTGTCGCCCACCCAGCGCGGCACCAGGTGCATGTGGACGTGGTCGGCGATCCCGGCCCCGGCCGCGCGCCCCTGGTTCACGCCGATGTTGAAGCCCTGGGGCCTCATCCGCTCCTCGACGACCGCCTGTGCGCGCTGGATCAGGACCATGATCTCCGTGAGGGTGGCCTCGTCGAGGAGGCGCACCGAGTCCACGTGCGCGTAGGGGACCACCATCAGATGCCCGTTGTTGTACGGGTAGAGGTTCATGATCACGAACGCGCGGGCGCCACGGTACAGGATGTACGTGCGCTCATCGTCGTCGCGGGCGGGCAGGTCGCAGAAGACGCAGGCCGGCCCCTCGAAGCCGTGTTCCTTCTCGGCCGCGATGTAGGCCATGCGCCACGGCGACCACATGATGTCGGGCCCCCGGTCCGGGGGTGGGCCGCCTACAGCCACCGCTTGTGCCGGAACCAGAGGATCAGGCCGGCGGCCACGACGACCATCAGCAGGAGCGGCGCCACGAGGGACAGCGCGCCGTCCTCGCTGAAGGGGAGGACCTCCACGTTCATGCCGTAGATGCTCGCGATCAGCGTCATGGGCAGCAGGATCGCGGACATGATCGTGAGGTAGCGCAGGATGTCGTTGAGGCGGTGGGTGATGACCGTCTCGTTGGTGGCCTCGAGCGCCTCGGCCACCTCCTTGTAGTTCTCCAGCAGGTCCCAGATGCGCTCGCTCTTGTCGACGATGTCGTCGAAGTAGATCTCGAGGTCCTGGGGGGCGTAGCGCTGGTTGCTGCGCTCCAGCAGCCGCAGCGTGGACCGCTGGGGCTTCACGATCTTGCGGTAGTTGATGATCTCCTGCTTGATGTTCGAGATGTCGCGGACGAGGTCCTCGCTCTCGCCCTCGAACAGCTCGTCCTCGATCGAGTCGAGCTTGAACCCGATCTTGTCGAGGATCGGGAAGCAGTAGTCGTACATCGTGTCGACGATCTCGT
The DNA here is from genome assembly GCF_018141545.1 of Miltoncostaea oceani. Lineage (GTDB taxonomy): Bacteria > Actinomycetota > Thermoleophilia > Miltoncostaeales > Miltoncostaeaceae > Miltoncostaea > Miltoncostaea oceani. Next base: position 1,517,038 of record NZ_CP064356.1, read on the forward strand.
AGAGCAGGTAGCCGGAGCCCTTGCTCATGTACTGCTCGCGGGCGTCCTCGCTGCGCTCGCAGCGGGACCACAGCGCGCTGAGCGGCTTGAGCGGCTCGTTCGGGAGCGTGATGACGAGGTCCTCGGCCACGAAGACGTTCAGCTCCGCCGCCTGCAGCCGTCCCGTGCGCTTGTCGAAGCGCGGGAAGTGCAGGACGATGAACAGGTACTCGGCGTACTCGTCGATCTTGGCGCGCTGGCGCCGCCGCGAGAGGACGTCCTCGAGGTCGAGGGGGTGGAACTCGTGGTGCTCCGCGAGCCACGCCGTCTCGATCTCGGTCGGCGCCTCGATGTTCAGCCAGGTGAGCCCGTGGCTCTCGAGGCGCTGGACGTCCGGCCGGGCGCGGCCGTCACCGGAGTCCCCGACGGGGACCGGCCGGCCCGTCTGGCCTCGGCGGATCTTCGGAAGGTTCGCCATCGTCCGCCCGCGCGGTGGTGGTCTCGATGGGTGGGATCGACGGCACGGGCGGATTCTGGCACACCGCGGCCCCCCGGCCGTCACCGGCCGCCGGGCCGCCCGTCACCGGGGCGTTCAGGAGCCGGGGCGCTGGCGGGTCGTCGGGACCACCATCGCGGCGACGGCGGCCTGCAGCTTGGCGGCGATCGCGTGCAGCTGGGCGCGTTCGGCGTCGCTGAGGACCGACGACATGATGCGCTCCTCGAGGGCGGCGACGTGGGCGCCGAGCAGCCGCGCGGTCTCGAGGCCGAGGGGCGTCGCGCTGATGAGCCGGCGGCGGCCGTCGTGGGGGTGGGGCGCCCGGGAGATCATCTCCCGCGCCGCGAGCTGGTCGAGCACCATCGTCACGTGGTTCGACCCCATGGTGAGGAGGCGGGCGAGCTGCCAGGGCTCGAGGGGGTCGGGGGCGTGGGCCGCGAGGGTGGCGAGCACCCGGTACTGGACGAGCGTGATGTTCCCCTGGCGGCGGGCGAGGCGGTCGAAGACGCCCTCGAGGTCCGAGCCGAGGGCGATCAGCCGGCCGGAGGCGTCGTCGCGTCCGTCCGGGGTGGCGGCCGTGTCCATGGCCCGAGTGTACGATGACTCACAGATCACTCATGTGTGAGCAATCGAGCTGGAGGTGCCGGATGAGGTCCGCCCGTTACCACGGACTGCAGGACGTCCGCGTCGAGACGATCCCCGAGCCGACGATCCTGAAGGGCAGCGACGCGCTGGTGCGCGTCACGAAGGCCGGCATCTGCGGCTCGGACCTGCACTTCTTCAACAACGGCCCGGATCTCGGCATGGTCGCCGGCACCCGCCTCGGCCACGAGTTCGTCGGTGTGGTGGAGGCCGTCGGCGGCGACGTGAGGAACCTGAAGGTGGGGGACCGCGTCGTCGCCCCGTTCGTGTTCTCGGACGGCTCGTGCTTCTACTGCAGCGACGGCGTCCACAGCTCGTGCACGTCGGGTGGGATCTTCGGCAGCCCCTTCTGGGGTGAGCACGCCGGCGGGGAGGTCGAGGGCGGCCAGTCGGAGTTCGTGCGCGTTCCGGAGGCGGACGGCACCCTCGTCGTCATCCCGGGCGCGCTGGCGGCGGCGGAGCACGACACGGCGGTGCTGCCGCTCGGCGACGTGTTCGCCACCGGCTACCACGGCGCGGTCCAGACGGGAGTGAAGGGCGGGGACACCGTCGTCGTCATCGGTGACGGCGCGGTCGGCCTCTGCGCCGTCCAGGCCGCGGCGCTGAAGGGTGCGGAGAACGTCGTCCTCGTCGGCCACCACGCCGACCGGGTGGCGATCGGGACGGCGAACGGCGCGACCCACTCCGCCGACGACAAGGCCGGCGACCCCGCCGCCCTCGTCGCGGAGCTCACCGAGGGCCGGGGCGCGGACGCCGTCATCGACTCGATCTCCGGTGACGCGTCGATCAAGCAGGCCCTGTCGCTCGTCCGCGACGGCGGCGCCGTGTCGATGCTCGGCATGTCGCACTTCTTCCAGCCCGTCGAGCAGCCGATCTCGGCGGTCTTCATGCGGAACGTCAGCCTCCACCCGGGTGTCTGCCCGTCGCGGGCCTACATCCCGGAGCTGCTGACGGAGCTGGAGAAGGGGACCATCTCGCCCGGCGTCGTCTTCACCCACGACCTCCCGCTCGAGGAGGCCGTCCACGGCTTCGAGATCATGGACACCCGCGCCGAGGGCTCCATCAAGGTCGCCCTCACCCCGTAGGACCCGCCCGCCCCGGTGCCCGCGACGGCGGGCGCCGGGGCCCGTGGTGCCGGGGTCCATTCGGCCGCGACCGCGAGGTCCATTTGGCCGCGGCCGCGGGGTCCACGTGGCCGGCGACGGTCCATCCGGCCGCGGCCCCAGCTCCAATCGCACTCCGGGAAACGGCCACTTGGCCGCGACCGCGAGGTCCACTTGGCCGTGGCCGCGGGGTCCACTTGGCCAGCGACGGTCCATCCGGCCGCGACCGCGAGGTCCACTTGGCCGTGGCCGCGGGGTCCACTTGGCCGGCGACGGTCCATCCGGCCGAGGCCCCAGCTTTGAGTGCACTCCGGGAAACGGCCACTTGGCCACGACCGCGAGGTCCATTTGGCCGACGACCCGAGGTCCATTCGGCCGTGACCGCGAGGTCCACTTGGCCGGCGCCCGGGGTCCACTTGGCCGGCGCCCGAGGTTCACTTGGCCGGCGACGGTCCATTCGGCCGAGGCCCCAGCTCCAATCGCACTCCGGCAAACGGCCACTTGGCCGTGGCCGCGGGGTCCACTTGGCCGGCGACGGTCCATCCGGCCGAGGCCCCAGCTTTGAGTGCACTCCGAGAAACGGCCACTTGGCCGGACCCGCGAGGTCCACTTGGCCGGAGAGGTCAGCGCATCCCGGCGTCCCTGCGGGGTTCGGACGTGGACGGCCACGTGGCCGCTCCACCGAGGTCCAATCGGCCGGACCGTCCGAGGAGGGGCCGGGGCGCAACGCCGCCGGAACGAGCAACGCCCCCGGCGAGGGGGGCGCAGACGGGACCTGAGAGGACGACGCGGCAACGCCCCGGGGGGGGCGGCCACGGCGGGTTACTCGATCAGGCCGTTCCGGTAGGCGTACCGCGTCGCCTCGGTGCGGTTCCCCACGCCGAGCTTGCGGTAGATGTTCGAGAGGTGGAACTTGACCGTCTGCTCGGTCACGTAGAGCTTGCTCGCGATGTCGAGGTTCGACAGCCCCTCCGCGACGAGGCGGAGGATCGAGAGCTCGCGGTCCGTCAGGCCGCCGGGGTGGCCGGAGCCGGAGCCGGTGGGGGCGGAGCCGCCGTCACCGCCGCGACCGCGGGGGTGGTAGACGGTGCCCTCGACGACCTGCCGGATGGTGGAGGGCAGGTCGAGCGGGTTGATCGACTTCACGACGTAGCCGGAGGCGCCCTGGTGCAGCGCCTGGTCGATGTGCTCGGAGTCCTCGAACATCGACAGGATGATGATCTTGAGGTCCGGGTAGTCCTTGCGCAGCGCGGCGAGGGTGGTGAGGCCGTCGCCCTTCGGCATACGCAGGTCGAGGATCACGACGTCCGGCCGCACCCGCGGCACGAGGGTCAGCATCTCCTCGCCGCTCATCGCCTCGCCGACGACCTTGATGTCGGGGGCGGTCTCGAGCGCCCGCTTGATCCCGTCCAGCATCAGCCGGTGGTCGTCCGCGATGGCGACCCGGAGCGGGGTGGTTGCGGGGGTGGTCGGGGGGTTCGACACGTCGGTTGTGGCCACGTTCCGTGTATCGGCGCTCATGGCGGTCGCCTTGAGCGTGGTCGCGCCACACTAACGATTCCACCGGACCTCACCAACGTCCGTCACCGCCACGGGGTCGCGCGGGACCCCGCATCGTGAGGATCAGGCGGTTCCCGGCACCGGGCCGTAGCGCTTGATCGCGTCCACGATCTCGCGGGCGGGCCCGCCCTTCACGAGGTACTCGGCGGCGCCCCCGGCCAGGCCGGCGGCGATCTCCTGCTCCTTGTCGCCGACGGAGAGCATCAGGACCGTCACGTCCGGGTGCTGCGCCTTCAGGGCGTAGGTGGCCTCCAGGCCGTCCAGGCCCGGCATCGAGACGTCCATGAGGACCACGTCGGGCTGCAGCTCGTCGGCGAGCTCCAGGGCGGCGGCACCGTCACCGGCCTCGGCCACGACCACGATGTCGGGGTCGCGCTCGAGCAGTCGGCGCAGGACGCCGCGGAAACGAGCATTGTCGTCCGCCAGGAGAACACGCACCAGCAACGAGCACCCTCCCTCTCAGGGATCCGCGGACGAGCGATCCGCGATGAACGGGACCCTACGCCCCGTTCCCGCCGTGGTCGCCTAGACGCCTTGGTAGTTCGGTGCAACAAGAGGTATAGGCGAATGTTTCCCGGACGGCGAGCCCCCGACCGGGGGATCATGCGCTAGCGGAGCCGCGCGCGCGCCCGCGGGGGACCGCTGACGGGGCATCCACTAGCATTCGTCCGGATGCCGCCCGTCCCCGACCCCTCGCTCCCCGACGCGGTCGCGGCCCTCATCGCGGTGACGTCGTGCGACACGGACCCCGCCCGCGGGGACGCCGCCGTGCGGGACGTCGCGGAGGCCGTGCGGTCCGCCGCGTCGGCGGATCTGGCGATCGTGTGGACCCACGACCCCCGTGAGGCCACGGGACGGCTCGTCGCGGCGGCCGGCGTGCCCGAGCCCGCGGCGGCGATCGTGGCCGAGGCGATGGACGCCCACCCCGCCACCGGCGAGGTCGAGCTCGAACCCGGCGGCGACGACCCCCTCCAGGCGGCGCTCGCCGCCCTCGGGGCCCCCCGCGGCCTCGCGCTGCCCGTCGCCACCGCCTCCGGCGGCCTCCTCGTCGTCGCCGGCGAGGCCCCCGAGGTCGCCGACCCGGTGCGCCGCCACGCCGTCCGGGTGGGGGCGGAGCGCATCGGCGCCGTGCTCGACGCCGCCCGCATGCGCGACAACCTCGAGCGCGCCATGGCCCAGATCCTCGCCACCGACGAGCGGATGCTCGGCCGCATGGGCCTCGACATCCACGACGGCCCCACCCAGCAGCTCTCCGTCGCGCTCCTCGAGGTCCAGCTCCTCGAGGCCGACCTCGCCGACGCCGACGACGGCGGGCTGCCGAGCCCCGACACCCTCCGCCCCGCCCTCGGGCGCATCTACGAGACCGTCGGGGGCGCGCTCCACGAGATGCGCGAGCTGATCGGCCACCTGCGCCCCGCCCAGTTCGAGGACCGCCGCCTCAACGACATCCTCCAGGACGCCGTCACCGCCTTCGCCGCCCGGGCCGACTGCGAGACCGACGTCGAGTGGGAGGGGGAGTTCGCGGTCAACGGCGTCTCCATCACCCAGCGCATCACCCTCTACCGGATCCTCCAGGAGACCCTCACCAACGCCCAGCGGCACGGTCGGGCCACCCGCGTCCGGGTGCGGGCCGTCGACGCGGAGGAGGGCGTGACCATGGAGGTCACCGACGACGGCGTCGGGTTCGACCCCGAGGCCGTCCAGCGGCGCAAGCCCGGGATGCCCCTCGCGCGGTTCGGCCTGTACGGCATGCGCGACCGCGCCCAGATCCTCGGCGGCTCGTTCGACATCACCAGCGTCCCCGGGGAGGGTTCCACGGTGCGGGTGTTCCTGCCGCGGTGGAACGGCGCGGCACCGGAGGTGAGCGTCGATGTGGCCTGACGGGAGCGGGGTCGCCGTCAAGGTGTGCGGCATCACCCGCGCCGCGGACGCGGCCGCCTGCGTGCGGCTCGGCGTCTGGGGCATCGGGTTCGTCTTCGCGGACGCCAGCCCCCGCCGCGTCGGGGAGCGGGAGGCCGCCGCGCTCGCGGGCGCCGTGCCCGCCACCACGGCCCGCGTCGGCGTCTTCGTCGGGGCGTCCCCCCGGGAGATGGCGGCCGTCGCCCGCCGGGTCGGGCTGACGCACCTGCAGGTGCACGGCGACGCCGACCCCGACGCCGCGCGCGCCGCGAGCGGGCTCCCCGTGGTCCAGGGCATCCGCGTCGACGGCCCCGCCGCCCTCGACCGGGCACGGGCGAGCACCGCCGACCTCGTGCTGCTCGACGCCGCCGTCGCGGGACTGCACGGCGGCACCGGCACCACCTTCGACTGGTCGCTGCTCGGATCGGCGGGGCTCGGCCGCCCCTACGCCCTCGCCGGGGGGCTGCGCCCCGGCAACGTCGCGGACGCCGTCGTGCGCCTGCGCCCCTCGCTCGTGGATGTGTCCAGCGGCGTGGAGTCGGCCCCCGGGGAGAAGGACGCCGACCTCGTCGCCGCCTTCGTCGCCGCGGTCGGCGGCGCCCGACGGAAGGCCCTCGCGTGACCCCCGACGGAGAGCTGCGGACCCGGTACGGGATCTTCGGCGGGCGCTACGTGCCGGAGACGGTGATCGGCGCCCTCGACGAGCTCACCGAGGCGTACCTGCGCTACCGCGACGACGTCGCGTTCCGCGCCGAGCTGGAGGGCCTGCTCGACCGCTACGTCGGCCGGCCCACGCCGCTCTACCGCGCGAAGGGCCTGGAGCGCGACTACGGCATCGAGCGCGTCTACCTCAAGCGCGAGGACCTCTGCCACACGGGGGCGCACAAGATCAACAACGCCCTCGGCCAGGTCCTCCTCGCGTCGAAGATGGGCAAGAGGCGGATCATCGCGGAGACCGGCGCCGGCCAGCACGGCGTCGCCACCGCCACCGCGGCCGCGCTCTTCGGCCTCGAGTGCTGCGTCTACATGGGCCGCGTCGACATGGCGCGCCAGCGCCTCAACGTCATCCGGATGCGGATGCTCGGCGCCGAGGTGCGGCCGGTCGACTCCGGCATCGGCACCCTCAAGGACGCCCTCAACGAGGCGATCCGCGACTGGGTGACGAACGTGGGGGAGACCCACTACGTCATCGGGACCGCGGCGGGGCCGGCGCCCTACCCGGAGATCGTCGCCGAGCTGCAGTCGGTCATCGGACGCGAGGCACGCGACCAGATGCTCGCCGAGGAGGGGCGCCTGCCCGCGGCGGTCGTCGCCTGCGTCGGCGGCGGCTCGAACGCGATCGGCATCTTCCGCGAGTTCGTCCCCGACGCCGGGGTGGCGCTCGTCGGCGTCGAGGCCGGCGGGGAGGGCATCGACAGCGGACGCCACGGGGCGTCCCTCGGCCACGGCCAGCCCGGGGTGCTGCACGGCACCTTCTCGTACCTGCTGCAGGACCCCGACGGGCAGGTCACCGAGCCCCACTCGATCTCGGCGGGACTCGACTACCCCGGCGTCGGGCCGGAGCACAGCCACCTCCGCGACACGGGCCGCGTGCGGTACGTCAGCGCCACCGACGCCGAGGCGCTCGCGGCGTTCCAGGTCTGCTCCCGCGCGGAGGGCATCATCCCCGCGCTGGAGAGCTCCCACGCCCTCGCCCTGCTCGCCCGCGAGGGCGCCGAGCTGGGCGCCACCGGCCCGGTGCTCGTCTGCCTCTCCGGGCGCGGGGACAAGGACGTCGACGCCGTCGGGGCGGCCCTCGGGCTCGATGACTGAGGGCGGGGAGCGCATCCGGGCGGCCTTCCGCGACGCGGGCCGGCCCCTCTTCATGCCGTACGTCATGGGCGGCTACCCCGACCTCGCCGCGAGCGCCGACCACGCCGCCGCGGCGTCCGCCCACTCCGACCTCATCGAGCTCGGCATCCCCTTCTCCGACCCGCTCGCCGACGGGGCGACGATCCAGGCGGCCGGCCAGCGGGCCCTCGAGGGCGGCACCCGCCCCGAGGACGTCATCGAGATCGCCGAGGGGCTCCGCGGCGGGCCGCCGGTCGTGCTGATGACCTACGTCAACGTCGTGCTCGCCGCGGGCCCGCGGGCGTTCATGGAGCGCGCCGCCCGCGCCGGCGTCGCCGGGGTGATCCTCCCGGACCTGCCGATCGACGAGGGCGACGAGGTGCGCGAGCAGGCCGCCCGCGCCGGGGTCTCCGTGACCCCCCTCGCGGCGCCGACCAGCGGCGACGACCGCCTCGCCGCGATCGGCCGCCGCGCCGACGGGTTCGTCTACTGCGTCGCGGTGACCGGCGTGACGGGGGGCGAGGTCGAGGTCGACGCGCGCCTGCGCGACTTCCTCGCGCGGGCCCGCGCCCGCATCGACGCCCCCCTCGCGGTCGGGTTCGGCATCCGCACGCCCGCCCACGTCGCCGCGATCGGCGGCATCGCCGACGGCGTCATCGTCGCGAGCGAGCTGATCCGCCGCATCGACGCGGCGCCCGACGCCGCCGCGGCGCGCGCCGAGGTCGAGGACTTCTGCCGGGACGCCGTCGCCGCCCTGCGGGGCCTGGCGGTCGCGCCCGGGTGATCGCCGCCCCGCCGGCGCTGCACGCGCCGCCCGCCGCCGCCCCCGTCGTGTGGGTGCAGGCCGGGCACCAGGCGCCGCGGGAGCCGGGGTACGCCGACCAGACCGGCGCCGGGTCCGGCCCCTTCGGCGACGAGATCGGCTTCACCACCCGGCTCCAGACGCGCGTCGTGGCGCGCCTGCGCGCCGCTGGGATCGACGCCCGCCGCACCCCGGGCAGGGTGACGCCGCTCGGGGCCCGCGGGGCGGTCTTCATCAGCCTGCACCACGACGCCGCGGGCGGGCGGGCGGGCGTCGGCCACGCCGTCGCCGGCACGCGCGAGAACTGGTACCGCGGCGAGGGCGGCGGCACCCCGAGCCCGACGCCATACCCCGACAGCGCCCCGCACCGGCGGGCGTTCCCCGTGACGGTCGCCGTGGAGCGCCGCTCCGACGACCTGGCGCGGCGCATCGCCTCGTCGTTCGGGCGCCTGTACCGCACCGCCCCCGGCGCGGACGGGACCTTCGGCGGCGTGGAGCCCCGCGACGGCAACCCCCGCATGACCCGGTTCCACGGCTTCTTCCGCACCCGCGCCTCCGCCCGCGTGATCTTGGAGGCCGGCGCCCCCGGCGCCGACGACGCCTTCCTGCGCCGCGTCGACCCGATCGCCGTCGCCGTCACTGCCGCGATCCGCAGCCACCTGCGGGCCCGCGGGCTGCTCCGCTAGGCGCCCGCCGCGGCGGCGAGCATGCCGAGCACGAGGGCGGAGCGCGCGGTCCAGGCGGCGGTGCGCACCCAGTTGCCCGCCACGAGCCGCCGGTGCCCGGCGGCGTCGAAGCCGCCCAGCATCTCCCGGTGGCGGGGCACCTGCAGCAGCCAGGTGGAGGCCCAGATCACCGCGACGAGGACGAGGCCGAGGACGGTGACCCACCGCGCCACGCCGTCCGGCGTCCACACCACCAGGCCCGCGGCGGTCACCGCCTCCACCACCATCGGCGCGGCGACCACCCACCCCGTGCGGCGCTGGTGCTCGGCCGCGAGGGCGGCGAAACCCTCCCGGCCGGCGTGGGCGAGGAGCGGGTAGTGGACGACCTGGACGAACCAGATCAGGCCCGTCATCGCCAGCGTCGCCGCCGCGTTGACGAGGAGGAGGGTCAGGGGGTCAGCAGGACCCGGTCAGGACGGTCTCGCCGCTGACCGCGTAGCACTGGCTGGCGTCCGGGGCGACGGGGGTCGAGGACGACACCACCGCGCCGGCGTCGTCGGAGCCGACGCGCACGATGTACCAGGACCCCGGCGACAGGCCGCTGAGCGCCGTGGACCGCCCCTGCGCGACACCCGACGCCAGCCCCTCGGCCTCGCCCTGCTCGCGGCCGACGCGCAGCCCCGCCGCCCGGCCCGCCTTCTGGCCCTCCTTGCGGCCCTGGGCGAGGCCCTCCCGCTTGCCGTCCGCCTGTCCCTTCTTGCGCCCCGCCTCGAAACCCGTCTGCTGGCCCTCGATCTTGCCGGCCTCGAACCCGCGCGCCTCGGCCCCCGAGGCGTCGGCGCTGTTCGCCCCGAGCATCCACCCGCCGACCCCGGCGGCGCCGATCAGCAGCGCCGCCGCGACCGCCGCGGCGATCGCGACGTCGCGTCCCATCGCCATCGCGCGCCGGCGGGCGGCGTCGCCGAACGCCTGCGTGGGGCGCTCCGGCTCCGGGGTGGGCGACCCCTCCGTCGTGAACCGGCCGAGGGCGGCGTCCCACGGGTCGCCCTCGCCCGGCAGGGGCGCCCCGACGACCGTCGGCCGGAGGGTCGCGCTGCCGAGGGCCCGGCGCAGCTCCTGGACGAGCTCCCGCGCGCTGCCCGGGCGGGCCGCCGGGTCCTTCGCCATGCCCCGGGCGAGCACGTCGTCGACCGCCGTCGGCAGCGACCCCGCGATCGCGGACGCGTCCGGCACCGGGTCGCGGACCTGGGCGAGCAGCACCGCGCTCGCCTCGCGCCGCACGAACGGGGCGCGGCCGGTGAGGGTCTCGAACGCGACCACCGCGAGGGAGTAGCGGTCCGACTCGGGCGTGGCCTGCTCGCCCTCCACCTGCTCCGGCGACACGTACTCGGCGGTGCCGAGCCAGTCGCCCCGGCGGGTGAGGCCGGGCATGTCGTCGAAGCGCACCAGCCCGAAGTCGCTGAGCCACGCGGAGCCGTCGCCGTCGAGGAGGATGTTGGCGGGCTTGATGTCCCGGTGGACCGTCCCGCGGGCGTGGGCGAAGTCGATGGCCTCCGCCATGTCCGACAGCACGGCGATCGCCTCGTCGGGGGGCAGGGGGCCGGTGCGGGCGATCCGCTCCGCCAGGCTGTCGCCGGGGATGAGGCGCATCGACATGAACGCCTGCCCGTCGATGTCGCCCGCGTCGTAGACGGGGACGATCCGCGGGTGCTCCAGACGGCCGGCGGCGATCGCCTCGCGCCGGAACCGCTCCATCGACCCGCCGCGCTCCAGGTAGCCCTCGCCGAAGACCTTCAGCGCGACCGGCCGGTCCAGGTCGAGCTGGGTCGCCCGGTACACGACGGCCTGGCCCCCGCGGCCGATCTCGGCCTCGATGCGGTAGCGGCCGAACTCCTCTCCGGGGACGAGCCTCAGCGCCGGACCTCCTGGCGGTGGCCCCGCACGGGGGCCTTCGGGACGCGGTTCACCCTAGAACGGTTCGCCCTCGGCCCCGACCCTCCTTGGCACCGGGTCCCCGCTCACATCTCGATGAGGACCGCCAGCACGCTGATCAGGCCGAGCGCCACCCCGAAGGCGGCCATCGCGAGGGCCGCGCGGGACGACAGCGGCGCGTAGCGGCCCTCGGCGAGTGCGCGCTCGACCTCGCGTTGCCGGACGACCCCGTAGACCATCAGCAGGATCCCGAAGAGCCCGAAGCCGACGCCGAGGACGATGAAGGGCCAACGCGTCACGGTCGCGACGCCGGGGACCACCGCTCCCGCACCGACACCCACGGCGATCGAGGTGAGTCCGCCGCGCAGCCAGGCGAGGAACGTCCGCTCGTTCGCGAGCCGGGTGCGGCGGGTGGCGTCGGCGAGCTGCTCGTCCATGCCGCGAAGGCTAACCCCTCACCGGAGGCGCACCCCGGGCGGGGCGGGCCGTCCGGCCGGGATGCCACCCTGAGGGGGTGCCCGCCGCCCTCGAGCAGTCCGTGATCGCCGGGGCCGAGCTCCCCCTGGGCGCCCTGGCCGAGCTGGCGCGCTGGGTCGAGGCCGCCGAGACCGCGGGATCCGAGGGCCCGGCGGCGCACGCGCGCATCGAGGAGCTGCTCGCGGACCTCCGCGCCCACTGGGGCGGGCTCGACCACGCGGGGCGCCGCCGCCTCGGGCACCTCGTCACCGCGCTGACGGCCCGCCGCCCGCCCGCCGGCGACGTCGACGCGGTCCCCCGCGCCGAGCCCCTGCCCGCGGTGCTCGCCCGCCTCGGCGTCCGGCGCCTGCGCCCCGGCCAGGACCTCGCCATCGCCGCCGGCCTCGCCGGGCGCGACGCCCTCGTCGTCATGGCGACCGGCTCGGGCAAGTCGCTCTGCTACCAGGCCCCCGCCGCCGCGCTCGACGGGCTGACCGTCGTCGTCTCGCCCCTCATCGCCCTCATGACCGACCAGCTCGGCGGGCTGCAGCGGGCGGGCGTGGCCGCGGCGGCCCTGCACTCCGGGTTGTCCGACGAGGAGGGCCGCGCCGCCCTCGACGCCGCGCGGACCGGGCGGCTCTCGCTGCTCTACGTCGCCCCCGAGCGGTTCCACTCCGCCGCGTTCCGGCGGGCGCTGTCCGAGGCCCGCGTCGCGCTGCTCGTGATCGACGAGGCCCACTGCGTCTCCGAGTGGGGCCACGAGTTCCGCCCCGACTACCGGCGCGTCGGCCAGTTCCGCCGCGACCTGCGGCCGCGGGCGACGATGGCCCTCACGGCGACGGCCACCGAGCGGGTCCGCGCCGACATCGCCCGCCGCCTCGGCCTGGACGACCCCGTCGAGGTCGTCGGAGGGTTCGACCGACCCAACCTCACGTTCGACGCCGCGTGGGTCGAGGGCCGGGGCTCGACGGCCCGCAAGCGCCGGGCGCTGATGGCCGCGCTCGCGAGCGCCGGCGGCGGCAAGGCGATCGTCTACTGCGGCACCCGGCGCGCCACCGACGAGACCGCCCAGATGCTCCGCGCCGAGGGGTTCAGCGCCGTCGCCTACCACGCGGGCCGCGCCGACCGCTCCGAGGCGCAGGAGGAGTTCACCGCCGGCCGCGCCCAGGTGGTCGCCGCCACCAACGCGTTCGGCATGGGCGTCAACGTCCCCGACGTGCGGCTCGTGGTGCACACCGCCCTGCCCGACTCGCTGGAGCAGCTCTACCAGGAGGCCGGGCGCGCCGGCCGCGACGGCGAGCCGTCCCGGCACGTCATCCTGGCGGGACCCGGCGACGAGGTCGCGATCCGCCGCCGCATCACCTTCGCGCGCCTCGAGCCCTCGGAGGTGGACGAGCTGCTGGCGCGCCTCGCCGCCCGCGCCGCGCCCGACGGCTCCTTCGAGATGGGCCGCTCCGAGGTCGACGACGCCGTCGGCTTCCGCCTGGCGATGGCCGAGCGCGTCGGGGCCCTCGAGGTCGAGGGCGCACCCGGCGGGGGTCGCCGGGGGCGCCTCGCCGTCGCGCGCCTGTCGCCCGACCAGCGGCGCGACCTCGGGGAGCAGGTCGGCGCGGAGCTGCGCCGCCGCCACGTCAGCCTCGACCAGGCCGTCGCCTACATCCGCGGCGACGCCTGCCGCCGCCAGGTCTTCCTCGACCACTTCGGCGACCCCTCGGAGCCCGCCCCCGAGGAGCGCTGCTGCGACCACTGCGCGCCGCCCGCCGACCTCGCGTCGGCCGCGGTGGCGGCGCCCGGGGACACCGGTGGCGGCACCCGCGGGGCGCCCGAGCCCGCGGAGGCGCTCGACGTCGCCGCGCGGAGGGTGTTCGACGTGCTGCGCGCGTGGCGCGGGGAGGTGGCGAAGGAGCTGGGGTGGCCCGCGTTCCGCGTCGCGTCCAACCGGACGCTGGCGGGCATCGCGCAGGCCGCGCCCCGCGACGAGCGCGCGCTGTCGGCCGTCCGCGGCGTCGGGCCGTGGCTGCTCGAGACGCACGGGCCGCGCATCCTGGAGATCGTCGGGCGAGCGGGGGAGGGCGGGGCGTGAGCGAGGACCAGGGGGCCGCGGCGCCTCCCGAGACGCGGATGTGCCGGTTCGTCTTCCCGGGCGACACGAACCACCTGGGGACGCTCTACGGCGGGACCCTGATGGCGTGGATGGACTCCGCGGCGGCGGTCGCCGGGGTCCGCCGCGCGGGTTCGGTGGCCGTGGTGACGGCGGCGGTCGACCGGCTGGAGTTCCGGGTCGCGATCCGCGAGGGCGAGCTCGTCGAGCTGGTCGCCCGCGTCGACTCGGTGGGCCGGACCAGCATGCAGGTGGTCGTGGAGGCCCACCGCGAGGACCCCGCCGGTCACACCCGCGAGCTCTGCACCACCGGCGTCTTCACGATGGTCGCCCTCGGCGCCGACGGACGACCGACGGCCGTGCGCGACTAGGACGAGGGGCGGGCGCCGACGGCGCGGAGGGTGGCGTCGGCGACGCGCTCCTCCCAGCCGGGGTCGAACGGGTCGCCCGCCAGGTGCCGGGCGTAGTAGGCGCCGACGCACATCTCCACGGCGGTCGCGACGTCGGCGTCCTCCGCGATCCCGCCGCGGTCGCGCGCGGCCTCCAGGGCGTCGCGCAGCAGCCGGCGTCCCGGGTGGAGGCTCCGCTCGCGGAGGGCGGCGATCAGGTCGGGCAGGTGCTCCGCCTCCGCCAGGCACACGCCGGTGAGGGACATGCCCACCCGGTCGAACACGCTGCGCAGGTGGCGGAGCTGGGCGACCAGGTCGGTCCGGAGGTCGCCCGACAGCGCCGGCGCGCCGCCCATGCGCAGCCGCTCGAAGGCGGCGGCGACGAGCTCCGCCTTGCCGGCGTACCGCAGGTACACCGTCGGCTTCGCGACCCCGGCGCGTGCGGCGACGGCCTCCATCGACATGGCGCTGTAGCCGACCTCGCCGAGCAGGGCCGCCGCGGCGTCGAGGATGGCGGCGTCGACATCGGCCGACCGGGGACGGCCGCGGGGACGGGCGGGGCGGGGCGGGGATGCCATCGGTACGATCCTATCCGCATTTACTGTACGTTGCGTAAAGCACGAGCGACCGCGGAGGCCCGATGTCCGGTTCGACCCCTTCCCTGGCGGCGTCCCGCACCCGCCGCCCCCCGAGGCCGGGCCTCCTGCTCCTCGCCCTCACCGTCGCCGGCGGGTCCTTCGCGCTCATGCAGGCGGTGGTCGTCCCCGCGCTCCCCGAGCTGCAGCGCGACCTGGACAGCACGACGGCCTGGGTCGCCTGGACGGTGTCGATCTACCTGCTGAGCGCGTCGGTCGCGACGCCGCTGCTGGGGCGCCTCGGCGACCAGTACGGCAAGGACCGCATGCTGCTCGTGACGCTCGCGATCTTCACCGTGGGGTCGATCCTCAGCATCTTCGCGTGGGACATCACGTCGCTGATCGTGTTCCGCGCGATCCAGGGCGTCGGCGGCGCCGTCTACCCGCTGTGCTTCTCGATCATCCGCGACGAGATGCCGCCGAAGCGCATGGGCGTGGCGATGGGGCTCATCTCGGCGATGCTCGGCGTGGGCGGCGGGCTCGGCCTGGTGATGAGCGGGATCATCGTGGACAACGGCTCGTGGCGGATCCTCTTCGTCGTCGGCGCCGTGATCGGCCTGATCGCCATGGGGCTCGTCCGCGCCGCCGTGCCGCCGTCGCCGTCGCGGGCGCGGGCGTCCCTCGACATCCCGGGGGCGCTGCTGCTGTCGGCCGGCCTGATCTGCGTCCTCGTGGCGCTCACCGAGAGCCGGTCGTGGGGCTGGGGCTCGCCGCTGCAGATGAGCGTTCTCGGCGCCGGCCTCGTGATCCTGGTGCTCTGGGGCTGGATCGAGTCGCGCACGGCGCAGCCGCTCGTGGACATGCGGATGATGGCCCGCCGGCCCGTCCTCTTCACGAACCTCGCCGCGCTGTTCTGCGGCTTCACGATGTACGCGATCTTCACGGTTCTGCCGCTGTTCGCGCAGATGCCGAGCGGGCTCCCCGTGGACGCCCAGGCGCTCGTGACCTACGGCTTCGGCGCCAGCGTCACGGTGTCGGCGCTCTACCTCATCCCGGGCGCGCTGGTGATGCTGCCCGCCGGCCCCTACGGCGGCGTCCTCGGCCGCCAGATCGGCTTCAAGTACGCCCTCGCGATCGGCCTCCTCGTCACGGCGATCGGCTCCGCCATGCTCGCCGCGATCCACGCGGAGCCGTGGCAGCTGATGCTCGGCTACGCCGTCGGCGCCGCCGGCGTCGCGGTGGCGTTCGGCGCGATGCCGAAGCTGATCGCCGACGCGGTGAGCCCCACCGAGACCGGCATCGCGACGGGGATGAACACGGTCGTGCGCACCGTCGGCAGCGCCATCGGCGCGCAGGCGGCGATCACCCTGCTCGCGAGCGACACCATCGCGGGCACCGACATCCCCGCCGAGGGCGGCTTCAGCACCTCGTTGTGGCTGGGCGCGGCCGCCGCCCTCGTCGCGGCGCTGCTCGCCCTCGGCATCTCCCCGCGCCGCCGCGTGCCCCGGGAGGCGGTCGCCGCCTCCCGGGGCTGACCGCCCTACTCGGTGGCGGTCGCCGGGGTCGCCGGGGCGACCGGCGCCGGGTCGAGCCCGAGGGGCGTGTCGCCCCGGCGCTCGGGGGGCGGCAGGCTGGGCTCGACGCGCAGGATCCGCGCGGCCCAGACCGGCAGCCACCAGTTCCAGCGCCCCAGCACGGCCACGAAGGCGGGCAGCAGCATGCTGCGCACCACCGTCGCGTCGAGCAGGATGCCGATGGCCAGCGCGGTCGCGAAGACCTTGATGTCGGTCCCCGGCGTCGCCGAGAGGGCGACGAACGCGAGGAACAGGATCAGCGACCCCGCCGTCACCAGGCGCCCGGTGCGGGCGAGGCCGGCGACCACCGCGCGGTCGGTCGACCCGTCGCGGTCGTACTCCTCCCGCATGCGGCTCAGGATGAAGACCTCGTAGTCCATCGAGAGCCCGTAGAGGAACGCGAACACCATCAGCGGCACCCAGACCGTGAGCGCCCCCGTCGGCTCGATGTCGAAGAGCAGCCCCGACCCGTGGCCGTTCTGCCAGAAGACGACCATGAAGCCCCACACCGCGCCGATCGACAGGATGTTGAAGACCACGGCCTTCAACGGCAGCAGCAGCGAGCGGAAGACCCGGGCCAGCAGGATGAAGGTGACCGCGAGGATCACCAGCACCACCCAGACGAAGTTCCCGTAGACGGCGTCGTTGAAGTCGACGTTGCCGGCCACGATGCCGCCGACGAGCGGCTCGCCCGGCAGGTCGCCCACGGCGTCGCGCACCCCGGCGACCGTGGAGGCGCTGTCCTCCTCGAGGGGGAAGACGTTCACGATCGCGGTGTCGCCGACGCGCCACCGCGCGTCGTCCGGGGCGATCGCCCCGCGGACGCCCGCGACCCCGGCGGCGGCGTCGCGGACGGCAGCGGGGTCGCCGCCCGTGACCGCGACCTCGTACGGCGCCAGGACGCCGGGGCCGATGCCCGAGTCCGTCAGGGCGTCGACCGCGGTCCGTCCCTCGCCGCTCGACGCGAGGGCGTCGGCGCGCGGGGTCCCGGTCGAGAAGCCGAACACCGGGATGAACAGGAGGAGCAGGATCAGCAGCGCCACCGCGCCGACGATCCACCGGCGCCGGACGACGAAGCGGCCCCACGGCACCCAGCCGCCGCCGGCGTTGGAGGTGCGGCGGCGGAAGCCCCACCGGTCGAGCCGCGGCCCGACCGTCGCGAGCACGACCGGCAGGAGCGTCACCGCGACCAGCGTGCTGATGACGGGGATCAGCATGCCGCCGTAGCCGATGCTGCGCAGGAACGGCACGGGGAGCACCACGAGGGACAGGAGCCCGATCGCGACGGCGAGCCCGCTGAAGATCACCGCCCTCCCGGCGTGCTCCATGGTCGCGACGACGGCGTCGTCGCGGTCGCGCCCGGCGGCGACCTCCTCGCGCCAGCGCATGACGATCAGCAGCGAGTAGTCGATCGCCACTCCGAGGCCGATCAGCGAGATCAGGAACTGCACGACCACCGAGACCTCGGTCACCTCGGCGAGGGGCCAGAGCGCGAGGAAGGTCGTCGGGATGGCGATCGCCGCCATCAGCAGCGGGACGAACGCCATCGTCGACCCGAAGACGAAGGCGAGCACGATGAGGGCGCCGAGGCCGCCGATCAGCGTCTCGGCGAGCACGCTCGGGCCCGCCGACTCGTCGTCGCCGGTCGCGAGCACGTCGAGGCCGGTGATGAGGACCGGTGCGCCCTCCACCGACACGCCGGCCGCGGCGGCCCGTGCCTGGTCGATGGCCTCCCCGGCCGGTTCGAACGCGACCTGCGCGGCGGGGAAGTAGACGACGCCGTAGGTCGTGCGGCCGTCCTCCGAGACGAAGACGCGGTCGCCGGTGCTGGCGAAGTCGGCGGAGCGGGAGCCGGGGATCGCGTCGCCGACGGCCCGGAACGCCTCGCCGATCTGGTCGCGGACACCGGGGGAGTCGACCGTCGTGCCCTCCGGCAGCTGCACGACGGGGACCAGGGGCCCGGAGACGCGTGGCCCGCCGTTGCCGTAGCGCTGCTCGATCAGGTTCGCGGCGTCGCTGCTCTCGCGCCCGGGCAGCTCGAACTCGTCGGAGAGCGCGTCGACCGCCGGCCCCACCGACGCGAACGCCGCGACGGCGATCACGACCCATGCCAGCACCACCACGAGGCGGTGCCCCAGGACCCAACGCGTGAACGACGTCACGATGCCTCCCGGCGTCTCGGATCAGGACGGGGCGACGCTACCGCAGCGGGCGGCCCGTTGTCGAACATGTGTTCCTCCCATCGGCGGTGCGCGGTCCGGCGCGCGGGGACGCGCCGCCATCATGACCGTCCGGGCGGCCCGGATTCATCGCCCGGCGGCCATGCATCCGCGCGGGCGGCTATCGTGCCCGGCCGCGGATGACCCGATCGATCAGACTCCGCCGCTGGCAGAAGGCGGCCCTCGACACCTTCCGGGAACGGCCCGGCCCCGACTTCCTGGCCGTGGCCACCCCGGGCGCGGGGAAGACCACGTTCGCGCTCGCCGCGGCCCGGCAGGACCTCGCCCTCGCGCCGCGCCGGCGCCTGATCGTCGTCGCGCCCACCCAGCACCTCAAGACCCAGTGGGCCGACGCCGCCGAGGGCCTCGACCTGCACCTCGAGCCGTCGTGGACGGCCTCGGACGGCGGGCTGCCCGCCGACGTCCACGGCATGGTCACGTCGTACCAGCAGGTCGCCTCCAGCGCCGCGGCGATCGCGGCGATCGCGCGCGACGCGTTCGTGGTTCTCGACGAGGCGCACCACTCCGGTGAGGAGCGCGCCTGGGGCGACGGCACCCGCGCGGCGTTCGCCGGGGCCGCGGTGCGCCTGAGCCTGTCCGGCACCCCGTTCCGCTCGGACACCCGCGCGATCCCGTTCGTGCGGTACGACGACGACGGCCTCGCGCAGGCCGACGTGGAGTACGGCTACGCCGACGCGCTCGCCGACGGCGGCGTGGTGCGCACCGTCCGGTTCCCCCGCACCGACGGGGAGATGGAGTGGGTCGCCGCCGACGGCACGCTCGCCTCGGCGACGTTCGCCGACCGCCTCGACGCCGTCGGGTCCGCTCAGCGCCTTCGGACGGCGTTGTCGGTCGGCGGCGAGTGGCTCCCGGACGTGCTGTCACGCGCCCACGAGCGCCTGATGCTGACGCGCCGCACGCACCCCGGCGCGGGGGGCATGGTCATCGCGATCGACCAGGAGCACGCCCGCGGCATCGCCGACATCATGCGCCGCCGCCTCGGCGTGCACCCCGTCGTCGCCGTGTCGGAGGACCCGGGCGCGACGCGGCGGATCGCGGCGTTCGCGACGGGCACCGACCCCTGGATCGTCGCCGTCCGGATGATCTCGGAGGGCGTCGACATCCCCCGCCTGCGGGTCGGCGTCTTCGCGACCACGACGACCACCGAGCTGTTCTTCCGCCAGGCGGTCGGTCGGCTGGTGCGCTGGACGCGCGGCCTCGGCGCCCAGCCGAGCCACATGTTCATCCCCGACGACCCGCGCCTGCGGGCCCACGCGGCCGCCATCGCCGAGCAGCGGCGCCACAGCCTGCGCCGCCCCGACGGCGAGGAGGGAGAGGTCGAGCCGGCGGACGAGATCGAGGAGGTCGCGCCCCCGGAGCGGGAGGACCAGATGTCGCTGTTCGCGGCGATCTCCGCGGTGGCGACGGGGTCGGCGCCCGACGCCGACGCCGGGGTGGGCGCCCCGCCCCCCGTCGCGACCGAGCCCCTCGACGAGGGCCTGCTGCTCGAGCTCGCCCCCGCCCCCCTGCTGGTGGCGCCGGCCGAGCCCGCCACCGAGGAGGAGCGCGGCCTGCCCGTCCGCGAGCGCCGCCGCCGCCTGCGCGACAGCAACGCCTCGCTGGTGCGTCACATCTCCCGCATCACCGGCCTGTCGCACTCGCAGGTCAACGCCGAGCTCAACCGCCGCGTCGGGGTCGAGCGGGTCGGGGAGGCGACGATGGAGCAGCTCGAGCGGCGGCGCGCCCACGCGGCGCGGTGGCTCGCCGCCGCCTGAGGTCCCTCAGGCGGGCACCTCGGCGCCCGTGAGCGGCTCGGCCCGGGCGGGCCGCTCCGCCGGGGCGGAGCGGCGACGCAGGGCCGTCCGCAGGGCGGCGCCCGCGGCGGCGCCGAGCGGGCCGCGCGCCGGCACGAGGACCGTGGACATCCGCAGGCGGTCGGGCCACATCGCGTTGACGGTGGCGTTGTCGGCCGACGCGATGGTGTCGAGCAGCGCCAGCTCCGGCCGGTCGTGGAAGCCGCGCATCGTGTCGATGTCGAGCAGCTTGCCGGGCGAGTAGGTCGCCATCGACTCGTCGAAGGCCTGCTTCACGCCGAAGATCCGGTCGCCGGCGACCATGTTGCACTTCATCGCGACGGGGCGGCCGCCGGCGGTGAGGGTGAGCAGCTCGAGCCGCCCGAGGGCGCGCAGGCCCGCGCAGGCCTCCCGGAAGAAGTCGGCGTGGGCGGGGTCGGCGGCGAGCGCGCTGCCCTCCCGGCCCTTCCAGCCGGAGGCCTCCATCGCGAGGAAGGTCTCGACCCCCTGCGGGTCGCGCGCGAGGTCCACGACGGCGACCGGGCCGTGCCGCTCCTCGAGGCGGCGCCGGTGGCGGGCGAGCTCCTGGCGGCGCTTGCTCTTCATGCCGTCCATGTAGGTGAAGGAGGACCGGCGCCGCAGGCCGGCGCGCTCGTAGCTCGCGACCTCGATCCCCGCGCCGCCGGCGGCGACGTCGAGGGCCTGGCGCAGCGGCCCGGCCGGGATCTGGGTGAACGCGGCGAACAGGCCGGCGGTGGGCCGGCGCATCGCGCCGAGCAGCGCGGTCAGGGCGGGGACGGGGTCCGCGCCGTCCACGAGCGGCGCCTCCAGCCCGCAGAAGGGGTGCGCCCACACCGCCGTGCACGGCAGGCGGAGGCGGCCCCACGCGGCGACGCGGTGGACGGGGGCGCACGCCGTCCAGCGGCCGTCCCCGTCGGCCACGACGAGCAGGCGCACGGCGCCGGGACGGGCGAGCGCCCGCACCGCGGGCAGCAGCAGCTCCGGCTCGAAGAACACGTTCGGCTCGGCCGCCCGCGCGGCCAGGTCACGCCATCGTGCGAGATCGTCGGGGGTAAGCCCATCCATGGGGACGGCCCGGGTGGTCACACTCATCGAAGCCTCTCCTCTTCGGGCGACGCCGTCCGGTGGGACGTCGCGTGAGATGAGGGT
The DNA here is from genome assembly GCF_018141545.1 of Miltoncostaea oceani. Taxonomy (GTDB): domain Bacteria; phylum Actinomycetota; class Thermoleophilia; order Miltoncostaeales; family Miltoncostaeaceae; genus Miltoncostaea; species Miltoncostaea oceani. The sequence continues at coordinate 1,538,223 of NZ_CP064356.1, forward strand.
ACGGCGGGGGCCGGTCCCGGCTCACGCCCCGGACGTCCAGTCCGGGCGGCGGAGGAGGGGGCTCCGCACTGGACCCATGGGGGTTGCCCGGGTGGTCGCGGATCCGGCCCGCATCCCTCTATCCTGGGCGGTCGTGGCCGGAATCGACCCCACCCTCGACCCCCGCGGCGCGGCGTGGGAGAAGCGGCTCCACCGCCCCGTCCTGGCCGCGGCGATCCTGGCGATCCCGACGGTCCTGCTCTACTTCTCGTCGCTCGGCGGCTGGGTGGCGGTGCTCGCGGTGTCGCTCGCCTGGGGCATCTGGCTCGTCTTCCTCGTCGAGGTCGTGATCATGCTGAGCGTGGTCCGCGAGCGGTGGGCGTGGCTGCGGGGCCATGCGTTCGGCGTGGTGATCCTCCTCGCCACGTTCCCGTTGCTCACGAGCATCCTCGAGGGGCTGCTCGCGGCGCGCGCCCTGTCGTCGCTGCAGGGCGCCCGCCTGCTGCAGGTGCTGTACCTGGCGAAGGCCGCGAAGCTGATCAAGTCGGCGCTGATCCTGCGCCGCAGCGGACGGGCCCCGACGCACCCCGCCCTGCTGAGCGCCGCCGCACTCGTGGGGGCGACCGCGCTCGTCGGCATCGGCGACCGCATCGTGTCGGGGGAGAAGCACCCGACGCCGTTCCACGGCACCTACGACGTGCTGACGGACGACGTCCCCGACGCCGCGCTCGCCGTGGCGCTGGTGGTCGCGGGCCTCGCGGCCGTCCTCCTGACCGCGCTCGGGATGCGCCGCCGCCGGGAGGCCTGAGGCTCACCCCACCAGCGGGTGCTCCTCGGGGTGGCGGTACAGCAGCTCCCGCTCGCGCAGGACGAGCGCGACGAAGAGGGTGAGGGGCCCGACCCGCCCCATCAGCATCAGCAGCATCAGGACGGCCTGACCCGGCGTCCCGAGCCCCGGGGTGACGCCCGCGGAGAGACCGACGGTGGCGAAGGCCGACGTGCACTCGAAGAGGGCGGCCGACAGCGGCAGGTCGTCGGTGAGCATGAGGGTGAGGGTCGCGGCGACCACGACGTTGACGGCGATCGCGGCGACGGTGAACGCCTGGCGCACCACGCGCCGCGGCATCCGGCGGCGGAACGCGGTCGGGTCGCGGTCGCCCCGCAGCTCCGACCAGACGACCACGACGAGCACGGCGAGGGTCGTGACCTTGATGCCGCCGGCGGTGCTGCCGCTGCCGCCGCCCGCGAACATCAGCATGTCGGTGACCAGGAGCGACGCGTCGCCGGCCTCGGCGTAGTCGATCGCGTTGAAGCCGGCGGTCCGCGGCATGACGCCGGCCGTGAAGCCGCCGACCAGCCGGTCGCCCCAGCCGAGCGCCCCGAGCGTCGCCGTGTTCGACCACTCGAGCGCGGTCATCGCGGCGGTCCCGGCGACGAGCAGCACGCCCGTCGTCAGCAGGGTCAGCTTGGTGTGGACGCTCCACGTCGCCGGGCGCCGCAGCCGGCGGTGCAGGTCGATCCACACGGGGAAACCGATGCCGCCGACGATCACCGCGAGGCACGCGGTGATCAGGAACCAGGGGTCCCCGGCGAGCCCGATCAGGTTGTCGGAGTACAGCGAGAAGCCGGCGTTGTTGTACGCGGAGACGGCGTGGAAGACCCCCTGCCAGGCGGCGTCCCCCGCCGGGCGGCCGTCGATCGCGAGGCGGACCCCGAGGACGAGGGCGACGACGGCCTCGACGGCGAGGCTGACGCCGACGATCACCAGGACGAGGCGGCGCAGGTCGCCGATGGCCGGCGACTGGGTCTCGGCCTGGGCGGCGATGCGGCCGCGCAGCCCGATCCGCTTCGCCACCAGCAACAGGAGGACGGACGCGGTGGTCATGATCCCGAGGCCGCCGAGCTGGATCAGCGCGAGGATCACCGCCTGCCCGAAGGGGGTCCAGTACGTGGCGGTGTCGACCGTCGCGAGGCCCGTCACGGTCACGGCGGAGGTGGAGGTGAAGAGGGCCGTCCCGAAGGACGCCGCCCCGGCCCCCTCCCGGGCCCCGGGCAGGGTCAGCACGGCGGCGCCGACGAGGATGACCGCGACGAAGGCGGCCACGACGAGGCGGGCGGGGTGGCGGAACGCGGGCCTGGCGGCGGTGGGTGGCACGGGTCACCTCGGGCGGCGGCGGGTCCCCTCGGGCGGCGGCATCCTCGCAGGCGCACGCCCCGACGGCCCGTCTACCATGTGGGGATGGAGCCCCCGGTCGTGACGGTGCGCGCACCCGACGGCACGCGCCTCGCCGACGTCACGGTCGAGGGCGGGCACGCCCGCATCGACCCGCCGGATGCGGCGTCGCACCCGCTGGTCGCGGCGGTCGCCGGCCAGATGGAGCGGACCGCCACCCGGCCGCGCCCCCGCCCCTCCTGCTGAGCCCCTCGGGCTAGTCCACCCCGATGGGGCCGTCGCGCGGTCCCTCCTCGTTCGCGGGCTGCACCGCCAGCGACGGGAAGTCCTCCAGCTCGCCCCGCCCCCCGGCGTCCCACTCGGGGAACACGAGGTCGGTCTGCAGGTAGAGCCCGATCAGCTCGGCCAGGTGCACGAGGCCGCCCATGTGGGTGCGCTCGTGGCCGTGCGTCGCGTCGACCCCGAAGCCGAGCAGGGCCGTCCGCGTGTCGGCGCCCGACTCGAGGGTGGCGGCCAGGTCGGAGCGGTAGTGGACGAACACGTCGCGCACGCAGGGCACGCCGTGCTCGGAGGCGAGCGCCGCGATCCGGCGTGACAGGTGGTAGTCGAACGGGCCGACGCCGTCCGCCATCGCCACGCAGACGGCGTCCTCCCGCGACTGCTGCTCGGGCGCGACCACGGCGGTGTCGACGGAGACGATCTCGGCGACGCGCGAGTCGACGCCGTGGCTGGCGCCGTGACCGACCTCCTCGGTGCAGGTGATCAGCAGGTGCGCGTTGACCGGCACGTGCACGCCGGTCTCGACGACGGCCTTCACGCCGGCGAGGACCGCGGCGACGCCGGCCTTGTCGTCGAGGTGCCGGGCCTTCACGAAGCCGCTGGGGGTGATGAGCGGCGTCGAGATGAGCGCGACGAAGTCGCCGACGTCGATGCCGAGGGAGCGCAGCCCGGCCGCGTCCTCCACCGACTCGTCGACGCGCACCTCCACGTGGTCCCAGCCGACGCCCTGCGAGTCGACCTCGTCGTTGTAGCGGTGGCCGCTCGCCTTGAGGGCGAGGATGGTGCCGGTGATGACCTGGTCGAGGTCGTCGGTGAAGATCCGCACCTGCGCGCCCTCGGAGAAGCGCGCGCTGTGGGTCCCGATCGGCCGGACCGCGAGGCGCCCGTTCTCCTTCAGGCCGCGCACCATGCACCCGATCGTGTCCGTGTGGACGACGAGGGTGCGGTCGACGTCGTCGCGGTCGCCGTCGAGGCTCGCGATGATCGCCCCGCGGCGCGTGATCGAGAAGGGGAGCCCGAGGCCCTCGAGGCGCTCGCCGACGTACTGCATGACGTGATCGGTCCGGCCCGACGGGCTGGGGATCTCGAGGAGCTCCACGAGGACGGTCTCGAGGTACTCCCGGTCGATGCCGAGACGGCGCGGCGGGGGCGGGCGTGGGACCAACGGTGCTCCTCGGGGGTCGGGGCGACGGGTCCCGGAGGATGTCAGGTGGCGGACTCCACCGGCACCCAGCGCCGGGGCACGCCGCGGGTGCCGGGGAAGAGCATGTCGAGGTAGCGCTCCGCCGTCGGCTGCGGCTCGTGGTTCGCCAGGCCGGGGCGCTCGTTCGCCTCGATGAAGACGTGCTCGGGTCCCGCGGGGTCGGGGACCAGCAGGTCGAGGCCGGTCAGGGGGATCTCCAGCGCGCGGCTCGCGGCGACGCACGCGGCGGCGAGGTCGGGGTGGAGCTCCGCGGTGACGTCGTGGATCGTCCCGCCGGTGTGGAGGTTCGCGGTGCGGCGCACCTCGAGCGTCTCTCCCGCGGGGAGGACGTCGTCCAACGTGTGGCCCGCGGCGCGCACGACGTCCTCGGTCGCGGCGTCGAGCGGGATCGTCGACTCGCCCCCCGTCGCCGCGGCCCGCCGCCGGCTCTGGGCCTCGATCAGGGCCCGGATGTCCTTGCGGCCGTCCCCCGTCACCGCGGCGGGGCGCCGCACGGCGGCCGCGACGACGGCGTGGTCGATGACGACGACGCGCAGGTCCTGGCCGGGGCAGAGCTCCTCGAGCAGCACGTCGGCGCAGTGGCGGGTCGCGAGGGCGACGGCCTCCTCGAGGGCCGTCTCGGTCGTGACGCCGACGGTGATGCCGCGTCCCTGCTCGCCCCGCGCCGGCTTGACCACGAGCGGACCCGCCTCGCGCAGGAACGCCACGTCCTCGGCGCCGCGGGTCGCGTCGACGCCGCGCGGCACCCGCAGCCCCGCCTTCGCGAGCACCCGGCGCGTGACGCGCTTGTCGTCGCACCGGCTCATGGCGACGGCGCTCGTCAGCTCCGACAGGGACTCGCGCATCGTGATGCGGCGGCCGCCGTGGGTGAGGCGCATCTCGCCCCACTCGGCGTCGAGGATCTCGACCCCGACGCCCCGGCGCCGCGCCTCGACGGCGATGATCTTCGCGTAGGGGTTGAGGTCGTCGTGCCCGTGGGTGCCGGGGGCGACGAACAGCTCCTCGTTGATCGGGTTCTTGCGCTTCACGAACAGCTCGGGGATGCGCGTGAAGCCGAGCCGCTCGTAGAGCCGGATGGCGCCGGTGTTGTCGGCCAGCACCGACAGGTCGACGTAGCGGCGGCCGAGGGCGACGAGGCGGTCGGCGAGCGCCGCGAGCAGCGCCTGTCCCGTGCCGGGGGGCGCGGCGTTCATGTCGACCGTCAGGCACCAGAGGCTGCTGCCGCCGTCGGGGTCGCCGAACACGGCGACGTGGTCGACGCCGGTGATGGTGCCGACGACGGTGTCGGTGGGGGTGTGCACGGCGACGAGGTGCAGGAACTCTTCGGTGCCGGCGTTGCCGATCAGGGTGTCGACGGGCGCCGTCAGCATGCCGTTCGCGGCGTAGATGCGGTTGACGGCGTCGGCGTCGGCCGCGTCGCGGAGGGGCCGCACCTCGACCGACCCGAGGCGGGCCTCGATCTCGGCGGGCAGCTCCAGCCGGTACGTGTGCGACGGGTCGATGAACAGCTCGGCGTGGCGCCGCGCCACCAGCACGTGCGGCTCGGCCAGGTACACGCAGATGTCGCGGGCCCCGTCGGCCTCGGCGCGCAGCGCGTCGGCGGCGCGCTCCGCGTCGGGGAACGTGTTGCCGAACACGAGGCGCCCCCACCCGCAGTCGAGGACGACCGACTCGGGTCCCGGGGCGGGGGACGGCGGCTCGGCCGGTCCCTGCGCCGACGGGTCGCCCCCCGGCCCGACCTTCTCGCGGGCCGGTGTCGGGTCGGTCGTCATGGCGTGGGGTCTCCTCTCACCGCACTCCGTGGGTCTGGAGCCAGAGCTCCAGCAGCCCGAGCTGCCACAGCTTGTTGCCGCGCAACGGGGTCAGCTCGCTGTTGGGGTCGCGCAGCAGCCCGTCGACGTATCCCTGCCGGAACAGGCCGCGCTCGCGGGCGTCGGGGGCGTGCAGCGCGTCGCGCACCCGGTCGAGGACGTCGCCCTCCAGGTGGGTGACGCCGGGGACGGGGAAGTAGCCCTTGGGGCGGTCGATGACCTCGTGGGGCAGCACCCGCCGCCCGATGTCCTTCAGCACGCCCTTGCCGCCCTGGGCCAGCTTCAGGCCGGGCGGGCAGCTCGCCGCCATCTCCACGAACTCGTGGTCGAGGAACGGCACCCGCGCCTCCAGGCCGTGCGCCATCGTCATGTTGTCGACGCGCTTCACGGGGTCCTCGACGAGCATGACGCCGGTGTCGATGCGCAGCGCCGCGTCGACGGCCGTCTCGGCGCCGGGGGCGGAGAAGTGGCCGTTGACGTACTCGCGCGGCGGGTCGCCGGGCCAGCGGTACGCCTCGCCGATCACCTCGGCCATGCCGGCGGCGTCGCGGTCGAAGAACGCCTCGCCGTAGATGCCGAGGGCGTCCTCGCGGCCGACGTCGATGAGCGGCGGGTACCAGTGGTAGCCGCCGAGGATCTCGTCGGCGCCCTGCCCCGACTGCACGACCTTCAGGTGCTTCGCGACGGCCTCGCTGAGCAGGTAGAACGCGACGCAGTCGTGGCTCACCATCGGCTCCGACATGGCGCCGACGGCGCGCTCCAGCGGGCCGAGCAGGTCGCGCGCGGCGATCCGGATCTGGTGGTGGTCGGTCGCGAACCGCTCGGCGATGACGTCGGAGTAGCGGAACTCGTCGCCCTCGCGGCCGCCGACCGACTCGAAGCCGATCGAGAACGTCGCGAGGTCGTGCTGCCCCTCGCCGGCGAGGAGGGCCACCACGAGGCTCGAGTCGAGCCCCCCGGAGAGCAGCACGCCGACGGGCACGTCGGCGACCATCCGCCGCCGCACGGCGGTGGTGAGGGAGCCGAGCAGCGCGTCCTGCCAGTCGCGGTCGCTCCAGCCGGCGCGCTCCGGGTCGCGGGTGAACGACGCCTTCCAGTAGAGGCGGTCCTCCTGGCGGCCGTCGGGGTGGATGGTGCGCACCGTGGCGGGGGGCAGCTTCTGGACGCCGCGGAGGATGGTCCGCGGGGCCGGGACCACCGAGTGGAACGTCAGGTAGTGGTGCAGCGCCACCGGGTCGATGGCGGTGTCGACGCCGCCGCCGGCGAGCAGCGCGGGGAGGGTGCTGGCGAAGCGGACCGCGTCGGCGGTCTCCGCGACGTAGAGGGGCTTGATGCCGAGCCGGTCGCGGGCGAGCACGACGCGGCCGCTGTCGCGCTCGACGATCGCGACGGCGAACATGCCGATCAGGTGGTCCACGAAGGAGGCGCCCCACTGGGCGTACGCCTTCAGCACCACCTCGCTGTCGCCCTGCGAGGCGAAGACGTGGCCGAGGCCGCTCAGCTCCTCGCGGAGCTCCCGGTAGTTGTAGATGCAGCCGTTGAAGACGCCCGACAGGCCGGCGACCGCGTCGACGAGCGGCTGGCCGCTGGCCGCGGTCAGGTCGATGATCTTGAGGCGGCGGTGGGCGAGGCCCACGGACCCCTGCGACCACGCGCCCGACGCGTCCGGACCCCGGTCCGACATGGTGGCCGACATCCGCCCCAGCGCGACGAGATCGGCGGGGGCGCCGTCCCGCCTGATCTCCCCGGCGATTCCACACATGGGGCGGGAGTCTTGCAGTCGTCCGGGCGCGCCGCCCGCGCGGCGTCGCGGCGCGCCCCGGGCCGGGCTCAGGCCGCGGCGCCCTCCAGGCGGTCCCGCAGCGACTCCAGGCCGGCCGTCATGACGCCCGACAGCCGGGCCTCGATGTCGTACCCCTCGACGTCCGAGGTGGCGGTCTGGCGCCACAGCACCCGCGACCCGCCGGGGGCCTCGACGACCCGGATCGTGGCGCGGTGGCTCGTCAGGCCGGGGATGCCCGACTCGACGACGTAGGAGTAGGTCCGGGCGGCGTCGTCGCGGTCGACGAGCCGCTCGAGCAGCTGCGCGCCGTTGCCCATCGTCACGGTGCGCAGGTCGCCGTCGACGGCGATGTCGCTCACGGGGCCGAACCAGTCCCGGATCGCCACGGGGTCGCCGGCCAGCCGCCAGGCCGCGTCGGGGTCCACGCCCACGTCCACGCCCACCTCGAAGTCGTTCGCCATCAGGGTCCTCCTCGTCCGCCGGGTCGTCGCGGTGGAGGGTACCCGCGGGGCGGGTATCGTCGGGCCGTGATCATCGAGTTCCTCGTCGCCGACCTGCTCCGCCAGCCGGTCGACGCGATCGTCAACCCCGCCAACGAGCGCCTCGCCCACGGCGGGGGCGTCGCCGGCGCGATCGCCGCGGCCGCGGGTCCCGAGCTGTCCGCGGCGTCGCGGGCGATCGGCCACTGCCCGACGGGCGGCGCGGTGGTGACGGTGGCCGGCGAACTGCCGCAGCGGGCGGTGATCCACGCCGTCGGCCCGGTGTGGGCGGGCGGCGACGCGGGCGAGGAGGACCTGCTGGCGGCGTGCCACCGGGCGGTGGTCGCGCGGGCCCGCGAGAACGGCCTCGCCACCCTCGCGCTGCCGGCGATCTCGACGGGCATCTTCGGGTTCCCGGTGGACCGCGCCGCCCCCGTGGCGGTGGCGGCGCTGCGGGAGGCGATGGCCGCCGCCCCCGGCGTGACCCTCGCGCGGTTCTGCTTCCTCGACCCGGCCGTCCGCGACGCCTACGCCGCGGCGGCCGGAGGGGCTACGCCGACGCCGCCGCCGCCCGCGCGCTGAGCCGGGTCACGGGCCGGCCGCCGAGCGCGGCGAGCGGGTGGCGCAGCAGGTAGACGCTCGCGAGGCCCGCCCACTCGCCGTAGGGGGCGAGCATCGCCGCCGTCTCCTCCGGGGCGGGCCACTCGCCGTGGACCGCCGCCCACAGCCGCATCAGGCCGAGGTCGCCGACGAGGCCGTGGTCGTACCGCCCGTACCCGCGCATCGCGATGACCCCGGCCGACCAGGGGCCGAGGCCCGGTTCGCGGGTCACCGCCGCGACGATCTGGGCGGTGGTGCGTCCCGCCAGCCGGTCGAGCGAGGGGCCGCGGGCGACGCGCACCATCGCGCCCGCCCGGCGTGCCGCGAGTCCCGTGGACGCGCAGCGGGCGGGGTGGAGGGCGGCGACGTCCTCCTGGGACGGCGGCACCCGCAGGCCGTCGGCGTCGGGTCCGCAGAGGCGCAGCACCGCCCGGTGCAGGCGCGCCGCCTCGCGGCCGGTGACGAGCTGCCCGCAGACCGCGGCGACGAGGGCGTGGGCGGGGGTCGCGAGGCGGATCGGCCGCAGGCCCGGCCACCGCCACGCGGCGACCCGTGCCAGGGGGTCGCGGCGCGCCTGGCGCAGGAACGGCGCGTGGTCGACGTCGAGGGCCAGCAGGAAGCGCAGCCGCTCGTGGGCGCGCTCCGGGTCGGCCCCGGTGACGCGCGCGTCGATCGACCCGTCGGGGCGCTGGCGCAGCAGCACCCGGGCCGGGGCGCCGTCGACGCGGTCCCAGAGCTCCAGCACGCCGCCCCGCATCCGGCGGGTGCCGCCGGCGGTGCCGCCGGTCGAGTCGGCGAGGTCGTAGGGCGGCCGCGGCCGCAGCGTCGTCTCGAGCAGCACCCCCGGGAGGGTAGCCCCGCGGGCGGCGGGCGCGCCGCTCAGTCGGGGGGCAGCGTCTCGGGCAGGCCGGCGGCCGCGAGGAGGGGGGAGGGGGGGATCGGGGTGGCGCCCGTCGCGAGGCACGTGAAGGCCTCCGCGGTGCCGAAGGCGTCGACCGCGGCGATCCGGTCGCCGCGGAGGGTGATGACGTCGAGGACGGCCGCGACGTACCGCCCGCGGCTCGCGTCCCACCCGTAGCAGCCGAGGGCGAGCTGGCCGTTGACGCGCGTCGGGGCGTGCCGCCACCGGACCGTCATGGCGTGGTTCACCAGGAATCCGCGGAGCGCCTCGTGGCCGCGGTACCAGGTGGGCAGCGGCGGCATCGACCAGGTGGCGTCCTCGGTCAGCATCGCGAGGAGGGCGTCGACGTCGCCGCCCTGCAGCGCCCGGGCGTAGCGGTCGGCGAGCTCCCCCACCCGTTCGTCGCCGAGGTCGCGGAGGGTCGCCTGCTGGCTGCGCTCCGGCAGGCGCGCCGCGAGGGTCGCCCGCGCCCGCTGCAGGGCGCTGTTGACCGACGCGACGGTCGTCTCCAGCGTCTCGGCCGTCTCCCGGGCCGAGAACCCGAGGACGTCGCGCAGGATGAGGGCGGCGCGCTGGCGGGCCGGCAGCATCTGCAGCGCCGCGACGAACGCGAGCTCGACGCCCTCGCGTTGCTCGTAGCGGGCCTCGGGGCCGGCCGACGCGTCCTCGGGGATCCGCGCGTCGGGGTAGGGCTCGATCCAGATCGACTCGACGAGCGGGGCGCCCGGCGGGTCGGACGGGCCGGCGGCCGACCCCCGCGCCGTCGCGAGGACCCGCGCGGGGCGGCGGGCGATCACGTCGAGCGAGGTGTTCGTCGCGATCCGGTAGAGCCACGCCCGCAGGGAGCTGCGCCCGTCGAACCGGGGCAGCCCGCGCCGCGCGCGCAGCAGGGCGTCCTGGAGGGCGTCCTCGGCGTCGTGGACGGAGCCCAGCATGCGGTAGCAGTGGGCCTGCAGCTCGTCGTGGCGGCCCTCGACGAGCATGCGGTAGGCGTCCTCGTCGCCGTCGCGGGCGGCCTCGATGAGGTGGCGCTCGCGGTCCGCGGACGGTGTCGGTGCGCTCCCCACGGTGGCAACCTAGATGAGACCGATGAGTCCGTGCCGGCCCGGGGGTCGACAGGGGACACACGCGACGAGGGGAGACACCATGTTCGGCGACGTTCCCGCCTTCTCGGGGTTCTCGGTTGACGACGTGGACCGCGTCCGGGGCTTCTACGCGGACGTGCTCGGCCTGGAGGTGGCCGACGAGCACGGGATGCTGGACCTGCGGCTCGCGACGGGGGGCCACGTGCTCGTGTACCCGAAGGGGGACGACCACGTGCCGGCCGCCTTCACGGTGCTGAACTTCCCGGTCGCGGACATCGACGCGGCCGTGGACGGGCTGGCCGCGGCCGGGGTGACGTTCGAGACGTACCCGGGGATGCCGGAGCCCGACTCCCGCGGCATCCACCGCGGTCTCGGCGACGGACCGGACATCGCCTGGTTCACCGACCCGGCGGGCAACGTGCTGGCGGTGATGCAGCTCCCCGCCGACTGACGGGGCCGCCGGCGTCCCGCCCCGGCGGCGCCGGGATCAGGCCGGGGGCCACCGCTCGGCCGGCGCCGCCGGGGGGATCTCGTCCATGCCGCCAGGCGGGGTCCATCGCCTCGTAGGGCCGCACGGCGGGCTCGCGCCACGTCGCGTAGCTCTCGCAGGCGGCGTCGGCGTCCGGGGCGCGGCCGATCGCCTCGGCGAGGGCGTGGGCGTCCTGCAGGCCGATCCCGGCGCCGACCCCGGTGTCGGGCCCGAACGTGTGCGCCGAGTCGCCGATCGCGACGACCCCGGGGACCCACCAGCTCGGGCACCGCAGCAGGGCGGGCTCGGTGTAGCGCACCTGGTCCCAGGAGGTGATGGCGCCGACGATCTCCTCCGCCTCGGGCAGCAGCTCGGCGAAGGTCCGGGTGAAGACGCCGATGTCGGGGGCCGTGGCGGCGTCGCGCCCGACGGGGTCCACGCGGCGGGAGCCCGAGGAGCCCTCGGGCCATCCGAGCATCGTGATCATCCCGCCGTCCGACAGGTAGCGGAAGCCGAAGAGCTGCCGGGGCGCGGTGGGGCTCAGGAACCCGAGGTAGGCGTCGCGCAGCGGCGACAGCTCGGAGGGGATGCCGGCCATGTCGCGCACCGCGGACGCCCGGCCGTCGCAGGCGACGACGAGGTCGGCCGCGACGTCGGCGCGTCCGCCGGGGCCCTCGGTGACGACGCCGGTCACGCGGTCGCCGTCGCGGAGCAGGGCGACGACGGCCTCGCCGTGGGCCACGGGGACGTCCTCCGCGAGCGTGCCCATCACGATGCCGTAGTCGACGGCGATGCCGACGGGCACGCCGTCCGGTCCGGTGCCGACGTCGCGCCCCGCGGCGCGCAGCCGGGACAGCAGCCCGAGCTCCTCGAACGCGTCGTAGCCCTGGTACCCGAGCATGAAGCCGCGCGGCATCCAGACCCCCGCGGGCGCCCGCTCGAGCACGACGGGGTCGTGGCCGCGGGCGCGCAGGAGCCGCGCGAGCGTCAGCCCCACCATCCCGCCGCCCACGATGACCGTCCGGATCACGCCGGCGAGACTACCCCCGTCCGCCGGGCGGCGGCCCCGGCGAGGTCGCCGCGCACGACCTCCACGAGGACGGCGGCGACCTGCGGGTCGAACTGGGTGCCGGCGCAGGCGGCGATCTCGGCGAGGGCCGCCCCCGGCGGGATCGCGTCGCGGTAGGGGCGCCGCGGGGAGGTCATGGCCTCGTACGCGTCGCAGGCGAACACGATGCGCGACGCCCGCGGGATGTCCTCCCCGGCGAGGCCGTCGGGGTACCCGGCCCCGTCCCACCGCTCGTGGCTGGACCGCACGAGGGCGGCGATCGGGGCGAGGGAGGGTGCGACCCGCAGGATGCGCTCGCCGATGACGGTGTGGCGGCGCACGAAGGCGAGCTCGGCGGCGTCGAGCGGCGCGGGCTTGTCGAGGATGGAGTCGGGGATGGCGACCTTCCCGACGTCGTGGAGGCGCGCCGCCCGCCGGACCTCGCCCCGGGCGGTCTCGCCGAGGCCGAGGCGCCGGGCGACGCGGTCGGCCAGGTCGGCGACGCCGTCGGTGTGCTCCTCCAGGTCGGGGTGGCGCTCGGCGAGCGCGCGGACGAGGACGTCGGCGCTCTGGCTCCCGGCGCTCTGGCGGCCGATCCCCTTGTGGGCGTACATGCGGTGGTCGGCGACGAGCATCGCCGCGTCGGGGGTGGTGGCGTCCACCGGCAGGCGCGCGACGCCGTGGGCGGCCGTGACCTGGAAGCCGTCGCCCCGCTCCCGCAGGGCCTCGTGGACCCGGTCGAGGGTGTCGCCGAGCCGTCCCCCTCCCGGGACCAGCACGCAGAACTCGTCGCCGCCGAGGCGGTAGGCGGCGCCGGGCGCGGCGGCGGCGAGGCGGGCCGAGAGCCGCACCAGCAGCGCGTCGCCGGCGGGGTGGCCGAAGCGGTCGTTGTAGCCCTTGAACCCGTTCAGGTCGAGCATGACGAGGGTGAGGGGCGACCGCTCGCGGGCGGCGGCCGCGAGGTCGCGCTCGAGCCGCCGCCGGTTGGCGAGCCCGGTGAGGCCGTCGGTGTCGGCCTCGTGCCGCAGGCGGGCCGCCGCCGCGCCGCGCTCGCGGCGGCGCCCGTTCGCCTGCCCGAACAGCACGGCGAACAGGAGCGCGACGGCGGCGGCGCCGAGGGCGGGCGTCAGGACCGCGGTGGACGTCGCGGCGGGCGCCCCGGGGAGCGCGACCTTTACGGTCCAGGTGGTCCCGGCGACCCGGGCGACGCCGACCGCGTCGCGGGGGCGACCGGGGCCGATGTCGGCGAGGGTGGTGCCCCGGTCGGTGATGCGCAGGCCGCCGCCCTCGGGCAGCAGCGCGGCGGCGGGGGCCGCCAGGCCGGTGAGGGGGAAGACCCCGCCGACGTATCCGCCCAGCCCCGACCGGCGGGCGGCGACCGTCGACGGCGACGGGTCCGGTCCGTACACGGCGGCGAGCAGGGCGACCGCCGTCGGGCGGCCCCGGTCGAGCGACAGCGCGGGGGTGACGACGGGCCGGGCCCCGTCGCGCGCCCGCGCCAGCGTCGCCCGCAGGGCCGGCCGGCCGGCGAGGTCGACGCCGAGGCTCCCGCGCGCCGCCGGTGACGCCGGGGCGGTGAAGGTGAGCGGGAAGTGCTCCCCCCGCGCGGGCGCCGCGGTGATCCGGCCGGAGGCGTCGGGCGCGCGGATCGTGCCGTGGAGGCGCTCGTACCGGGGGCGGGACGCGGCGGGCACGCGCTCGGCCCAGTTGAGCGAGAGCACCTGCGAGTCGACGAGCTCGACGGCGGCGAACCGGCCGAAGGCTGCGGCGTCGACCGCCGGCCCCCCGGCGGCGAACAGCCCCCGCGCGGCGGTCAGGTTCGACCCGGCGGCGTCGAGCTCGTCGCGGATCGTCGCCGCCGCGCGCCCGGCCCACTCCGTGTGGGCGTCGCGGTGGTCGGCACGGGCGTGGGTGGCCACCGCCGCCGACGCGGCCAGGCCGGCTCCCGCGATCGCGACCACGACGACCACCTGCAGGGGGCGCAGACGGGCGCCGCCGAGCAGGGCGAGGGGACGTCGGAGCGCCGCGCGGACGCGACGGACCGCCGGGACGGGACCGGGCATGGATCGACCTCCGGATGGGGGCTCCAGGGCACGGATCCCCGCGTGCGGTCGTCATCGGCATCCCCCGATGGGGAGTGAGTCCCCCGGTCGCCGGTCCCGCGGGGTTATCCTCACCCGGTCAGTCCATCTGGGTTCCGGCATGGGGGACACGGTGAGCGAGGCCGACGGCCCGGGGCGCGACGCCGACCGCGGGGAGTGGGGGGCCGCCTACGCCCGCGCGCGGCTCCGCGACGTCCCGTTCGAGACCATGTCCGGCGTCCCGGTCGACCCGGTCTACGGCGACGGGCCCCTCCCCGGCACCTATCCGTACACCCGGGGCCCCCACGCCTCGATGTACCGCTCGCGGCTGTGGACGATGCGGATGTTCGCGGGCTTCGGGACCGCGGCGGACACGAACCGCCGGTTCCGGGACCTGCTCGCGGCGGGGGGCACCGGCCTGTCGACGGCGTTCGACATGCCGACGCTGATGGGCGTCGACTCGGACGCGCCGCTCGCGCGGGGGGAGGTCGGCCGCGCCGGGGTGGCGGTCGACGTGCTGCCCGACGTCGAGGACCTGTTCGCCGGCATCGACCTCGGCGCGGTCTCGACGTCCCTGACGATCAACGGTCCCGCGGCGATCCTGCTCGCCATGTACGTCGCGGCGGCGGAGCGGGGCGGCGTCGCCCGGCGCGACCTGTCCGGGACGATCCAGAACGACATCTTCAAGGAGTACCAGGCCCAGAAGGAGTACATCTTCCCGCCGCGGCCGTCGGTGCGGCTCGTGACGGACACGATCGCGTTCGCGACGGCCGAGATGCCGCGCTGGCACCCCGTCTCGATCTCGGGGTACCACATCCGCGAGGCCGGGAGCACCGCCGCCCAGGAGCTGGCGTTCACGCTCGCGAACGGGTTCGCCTACGTCGAGGCGGCGGTCGCGGCGGGCCTCGCGGTCGACGACTTCGCACCGCGCCTGTCGTTCTTCTTCAACTGCCACATCGACTTCTTCGAGGAGATCGGCAAGCTCCGCGCGGCGCGGCGCATCTGGGCCCGGTGGATGCGCGAGCGCTACGGCGCCCGGGACCCCCGGAGCCTCGTCTGCCGCTTCCACACCCAGACGGCCGGGGTGTCGCTCACGGCGTCCCAGCCCGAGGTGAACATCGCCCGCGTCGCACTGCAGGCGCTGGCGGCGGCGCTCGGCGGCACCCAGAGCCTCCACACCGACGCCTACGACGAGGCGCTCGCGCTGCCGAGCGAGCGGGCCGCCCGCATCGCCCTGCGCACCCAGCAGGTGATCGCCCACGAGACGGGCGTCGCCCACGTCGCCGACCCCCTCGGGGGCTCGGACTACGTGGAGTGGATGACCGACGAGATGGAGCGGCGGGCGGAGGAGGTCTTCGCGCACCTCCTCGACATCGGCGGCGGCACGATCCTGGAGGGCGTGTACGAGGGCGTCGAGCAGGGGTGGTTCGTCGGGGAGATCGCCGACGCCGCCTACCGGTTCGAGCGCGAGGTCAACGCCGGCCGCCGCATCGTCGTCGGCGTCAACGCGTTCACCGACGACGGCGACGAGCCCCCCGGGCCGACGTTGCGGATCGACCCCGACGTCGAGCGGCGGCAGGTGGAGCGCCTCGGCCGGGTGCGCTCCGAGCGCTCCGCCGGAGCGGTCGACGCGGCCCTCGCCGACCTGCGCGCCGGCGCCGCCGAGCCGACCCGCAACCTGATGCCGCCCCTCATCGACGCGGTGCGCGCCCACGCCACCGAGGGCGAGATCGTCGCCACCCTCGCCTCCGTGTTCGGGACCCACGTCGAGCGGATCGTCGTGTGATGGACGACGCCCCGCGCATCGTCCTCGCGAAGCTCGGCCTCGACGGCCACGACCGCGGCCTGAAGGTCGTCGCCCGCATCCTCCGCGACGCGGGCATGGAGGTCGTCTACCTGGGGCTGCGCCAGTCCCCGGAGGGGGTGGCGGGTGTCGCCCAGCAAGAGGACGCCGACGCCGTCGGCATCTCGATGCACAACGCGAGCCACCTGACGCTGGGCCCCGCGATGGTGGACGCCCTGCGCGCCCTCGGGCTCGCGACGCCGGTCGTCGTCGGCGGCATCGTGCCCCCC
Organism: Miltoncostaea oceani; assembly: GCF_018141545.1. GTDB lineage: Bacteria > Actinomycetota > Thermoleophilia > Miltoncostaeales > Miltoncostaeaceae > Miltoncostaea > Miltoncostaea oceani. Next base: position 1,554,188 of record NZ_CP064356.1, read on the forward strand.
GACGACGTGGCGACGTTGCGCGCGGCGGGGGTGGCGGAGGTCCTCGGCCCCGGCGCGTCCGCGGTCGAGGTGGCCGCGGCGGTGCGCCGCGCCGTCGCCGCCGCGGCCCCGTGAGCGCCCGCGAGGGGGACCCCGCCGTCCTGCTCCGGGCCGCCCGCGACGGCGACCGCGGGGCGCTGGCGCGTCTGATCACGCGCATCGAGCGGGGCGGGGAGACGGCCGCGGAGGTGGCGGCGCTGCTGCCCGCGGGCGAGGGCGCCGCCCACGTCGTCGGCGTCACCGGGGCGCCGGGGGCCGGCAAGTCGTCCCTGACGGGTCACCTCCTGGCGCACCTCGCGGGGGAGGGACTCCGTCCGGCGGTGCTCGCGATCGACCCGTCGTCACCCGTGACGGGCGGTGCGATCCTCGGTGACCGGGTCCGCATGGACGGCGTCGCCCCGGGGGCGTTCGTGCGGTCGATGGCGACCCGCGGGCACCAGGGCGGGCTGGCGGCGGCGGTGCCCGCGGCCCTGCGCCTGCTGGCGCACGCCGGTCACGACCCGGTGATCGTCGAGACGACGGGCGTCGGGCAGGTGGAGGTCGACGTGGTCGCCGCCGCCGACACGACGGTGCTGGTGGTCGCGCCCGGGTGGGGCGACGCGGTGCAGGCCAACAAGGCGGGGCTGCTGGAGGTCGCCGACGTGCTCGTCGTCAACAAGGCGGACCGCCCGGGGGCCGCCGACGCCCGCCGCGACCTGGAGCAGATGCTCGACCTCGGCCACATCAGCGGCCTGGAGGCGCGCTCCGGCCGCCGCGCCGGGATCGTGATGGCGACGTCGACGACGGGGGAGGGCGCGGCGGAGGTGTGGCGCGCGGTCGCCGCCCACCGGGCGGCGATCGCCGCCGACGGGGAGCTCGACGCCCGCCGGGCGCGGCGCCGTCGCGGGGAGGTAGTGGCGCTGGTGGGGGTCGCGTTGCGCGCCCGCACCGACGCGGCCCTCGCGGGCGAGGCGGGACGGGCGGCCCTCGCGGACGTCGCCGCCGGGCGCATCCCCGCGGATGCCGGTGCGGCGGAGGTGCTGCGGGCGGTCCTCGACGGCGGCTGAGGGCCCCGCCCGATCCGTCAGGTCGCCAGCGTGCTCCCGAAGACCTGCCAGGCGAGGGCCGACTTCGCGGCGAGGCTGAGGACGATGTACGCCCGCTCCGAGAAGAGGTAGTCCCGCCACCGGCCGACCCGCCGGTACTGGAGGGCCATGTTCACGGCGAAGCTGTTGAACAGCACGAACAGCGACACGAAGATGGCGTAGACGAACGTCGGCGCGGAGTCGCCGCCGAAGAGGTAGACGCCGATCGCGATCCACGGCACCGCGCCGGCGACGCACCCGAACCAGTAGGGCGTCCAGTCGGCGCCGGCGTCGGGCGGCTGGCGCTCCATCAGCAGTCCGAAGAGGATCATCGCGGCGTTCGCGCCGAAGATCGCGATGAGCGCGGCGGCGTCGGAGATCCCGGTGAGCATCGCGATCAGCACCACCATCAGCGACGCGCTGACGGAGTACTCGATCCAGCGGGCGATGTTGCGCCGCCGCCCGAGCTCCCGCTCGTACCAGGCGCGCACCGGCGGGGTCGCCATCAGCAGGTGGTCGGCGGCGGCGAGGAACAGGAACGCGGCGACGACCGGTGCGAAGCGGACGTCGAACAGCACCTCGAGCTCGCCGGGGCCCTGACCGGGGGGCCCGCCGAGGAACGACGCGGTGACCGGCGTCGCGAAGTCGTTGGCGAGGGCGAGGATCACGAGCCCCTGCACGAGGTGGGCGAGCCCCACCACGAGGTTCAGGTTGCGCAGGCGGCGCAGCGTCGGTGCGGGGGTCGTCGCGATGCCGGGAGGATGACAGGGCCGCGCTCCCGCGGGCCGGGGGTCGGCGCCCGCCCCCGTTTCAGCCCGTGGCGTCGGCGGGGGCCGCGGGCGGATGCACCCACCGGGGGCCGAGGAAGACCACCGAGATCACGGCGGCCAGGAGCCCGACGGCGGCGAACCCGGCGGCGCCGAGTACGACGCCGGATCCGAGGCCCCCGGTGGCCCCCGCGAGGCCGACGAGCAGGTCGGCGTTGCCCTGCGCCTGGGGCCGGCGCGCGAGCGGGACGGCGTCGACGACGAGGGCGCTGCCTGCGACGAGGCAGAGGCTCCAGCCGAGGCCGAGCAGGAACAGGGCGATCGCGAGGACGACGCTGGACGCCGGGTCGGCGGCGGCGGCGAGCACCCCGGCGGCGGTCAGCGTCACGGCGCCGGCCCGGACGGTCGCCATGCGGCCGACGCGGTCGCAGAGCAGTCCGACGAGGGGGGAGAAGAGGTACATGCCGGCGATGTGGACGCTGATGACGAGGCCGATGACGGAGAGGCCGTGGTCGTGGGCACGCATGTGCAGCGGCGTCATCGTCATGACGCCCACCATCACCGTCTGGGCCGCGACCATCGCGCTGACGCCGGTGAGCGCGGGGCCGTGGGACAGCTCCGCCCATCCGCCCCGCCGCGAGGGGGCCGCGGGCACGGCGGGGCGCGCGGCGGCGTCGATCGCCCGGGCCAGGAGCAGGGGGTCGGGCCGGAGGGCGAGGGCGACCACCGCGGCGGCGGCGCCGTAGGCGAGGGCCGAGAGGGCGAAGGGGCCGGACAGCACCGGCAGCCCGACGGCGTCGGCGGCGGCGCCGGTCGCGTCGATCAGGTTGGGGCCGGCGACGGCGCCGAACGTGGTGGCGAAGAGGACGGTGCCGAGCGCCCGGGCGCGGTGGCCGGGCAGCGCCAGGTCGGCCCCGGCGAACCGCGCCATCAGGCTGGAGGTGTTGCCCGCCCCGAAGAGGACCATCCCGGCGAGCAGCAGCGCGAACGAGCCGATCGCCGCCGCGACCACCACGATGACCGAGCCGGCGGCGCCGAGCAGGTAGCCGAGGGCCAGCCCGGGGCGGCGGCCGCGGAGGTCGGCGAGCCGCGCGAGGAGCGGCGCGGCGAGGGCGCCGCCGGCGGTGCCGACCGCGACCGGCAGGCCGGTGAGGCTGTCGCCGTCGAGGAGGTCGCGGGCGAGCAGCGCCCCGACCGCGACACCCGCCGCGAGGCCGACCCCCCCGAGCACCTGCCCGGCGACGAGCACGCGCAGGGTGCGCCGCTGGGCGCGCTCACGCTCGTCACCCGTCCCGTCCGGGCCGGTCACGGCGACCGTCGGCCCCGCGCGCATCCCCGTCCCCCCTCGCTCGGCCACGGGCCCGGGGGCGTCCGTGCCCAGAACGACGAAAGGCCCCGAGATGCAGGGCCTTTCGATCTACTCCTCGGGCAAGACTCGAACTTGCAACCCTCCGGTTAACAGCCGGATGCTCTACCATTGAGCTACCGAGGAACGCTCTCGACCCACCTTATCGAATGGGGGCGGGGGTGACTCAAGCCCCGGGGACGCCACCCGGCGGCGGGCGCAGCCGGTGGAGGCGCACGAGGGGCCCCGACTCGTCGACGCGGCCCCCGTGGCGGACCTCCCGCATCAGGTGCGACCAGCCCGCGGCGACGAGCGGGTCGATCAGCGCGTCGGCGTGGGGACGCCGGGGGTCGGCGATCAGCGCGTCCCCGTCGGGCGCGAGGATCCGCGGCAGCAACGCCGCGAGGGCCGGGCCGTTGCGCGCCTCGTAGAGCAGGTCCGCGCCGATCACCAGGTCGGCCCGCGGTCGCGCGAGCAGCTCCGGCGGGGGATCCGCCCAGTCCACCAGCATCGTGTCGAGGCGTGCGCCGGCGGCGGCGGCGTTCGCGCGGGTGAAGTCGAGGGCCTCGCCGTACCAGTCCGTCGCGAGGACGTCCCCGCCGGCGAGGGCGCAGACGACGGAGGGGACGCCGACGCCGCAGCCGAGCTCCACGACCCGGCGGCCGGCGAGGGGGACGGCGGCGAGGCGGTCGGCGAGGGCCAGCCCGCTCGGCCACAGCTCCGCCCAGTAGGGGAGGCGCTCGTCGCGGGCGTACGCCTCCTCGTCGATCAGGTCCTCGGCGGAGCGGGGTCGTGCGATGGTGAGCCGGCGGCCGCCCGCGACGACGTCGTCGCGGACCGGGTCGAAGGGGGAGAGGGGGTCGTCCATCGCCACGGGGCCCAATAGTGCCTGGTGGAGATCGATTCTCCGGCCCTTTCGTAGCGATCGGCTCATGCGTAGTGTGCGCGATCCAGATGCCCGCGTTCCCGCTGCCCGATCGACGGCCGCCCCTGCCCGCGGCCAGCGACGACCCCCTGTCCGCGTCCGTCGCCGCGATCCTCGACCGGCGGTCCCTCACCGTGTCGGCGCTCGGGAGCCTCCTGCGCGCCGAGGGCATCGCGATCAGCCGCACCCGCCTGCACCAGCTCTGCTCCGGCACGGGCGCCCCGCCGACGGCGGAGCAGCTCGAGCGCCTCGCGAGCGTCCTCGGCGTGAGCCCCGGCTACTTCGCCGAGTACCGCCTCTGGCGCGCACGCGCGCTGCTCGACCCGGCCGTCGTGGGATTCGACCGCGCGATGGCCAACTTCGACCGCCTCCGCGGCCGTCGCGACCTCCCCCTGGGGCGCGCCGACGACCCGGAGGCCGGGTCGCGCTATCCTGGCGCGGTCCGAACCGAGTCCAAGGAGCGTGCATGAGCGAGACCGAGCAGGTCGCGGGGGACGAGGCCGCGGTCTCCGAGGCTGACACCATCGGTGTCGAGGAGACCCCCGCCGACCCCGCCGCGGGCATCGACGTCGCGAACGATCCCGAGATCCAGGCCGCCGAGGAGGAGCTCCTCGAGGAGGCGATCCCGGTCGCGCTGCCGCCCGTCGCGGGTCGTCAGGCGAAGGTGTTCCTCTGCGAGCGCGGTCACCGCACCGTCGCCGTGTGGAGCGAGCCGACGACATGCCACGCGCGCCCGACGCGCCGCACCGAGTGCGGCCGCCAGCTCTACCCGATCGGCGAGCTGCCCGAGCAGGTGCAGAAGGCGCTGAACCCCCTCAAGGCCTCCAAGAAGGCCTCCAAGGGCTAGCGCCCCCCGCCGGACGGCGCGTGACATCTCCCGGCTGCATCCCATCGCGGGGCGGCGTCCTCGGCAGCCCCGGTATTCCCGATACCGGGACTGACCTGCGTCCTTGCCCCGCGGGGGATTCGCTCGGGAGATGCAGACGGACGCCCGGCGCGGGGCACTAGCGGGTCCCGGAGGGCCGGGGCGGGGGTCACCCCGCCTCGGCCACCTCCACCATCCGCTCCATCTCGCGGAAGCCGGGCTCCCAGACCTCCGGGTCGGTGACGTCCACTCCGAGCTCGCCGAGAAGCTCCGTCGGAGTCTTCGACCCGCCGGCCGACAGGAACGCGATGTAGGCGTCCACGAAGGCCGGGCCCATCTCGCGGAAGCGGGCGTACAGGGCCAGCGTCGACAGGTGCGCGAACACGTACGCGTAGGTGTAGAAGCGCGTCGAGATGAAGTGCGGGATGTACGACCACCCCAGCCGGTAGCGGTCCGGCAGGGAGAGGGCGTCGCCGTAGTACTTGGCGTTCTCCTCGAACCAGATGTCCGAGAGGCGGTCCGCGGTGAGGGTGCCGCCCTGCCCGCGCAGGTCGTAGGCGCGCTGCTCGTAGCGGGTGAGGACCGTCTGGCGGAAGACCGTCGCGAACGACCCCTCGACCCGCTCGGACACCAGGGCGCGGCGGGTCGCCGGGTCCTTCTCGACCTCCATCAGGTGGTCGAAGGCGACGAGTTCGGCGAACGTGGACGGGACCTCGGCGAGGGCCAGGCCGGTGCCGGCCGACAGGGCCGTCTGCTCCGCCGACGCGAGGGCGAAGTGCATGCCGTGCCCGAGCTCGTGGGCGAGCGTCATCACGTCGTCCATGCGGTCCGTGAAGTTCATCAGCACGTACGGGGAGGCGTCCTGGGCGACGGGGGCGCAGAACGCGCCGCCGCGCTTGCCCGCCCGGGGCTCCGCGTCGATCCGCCGCTCGTCGAAGAAGCCCCCGGCGATCTCCGCGATGCGGGGGGAGAAGCGGGCGAAGGACTCGTCGATGAGCCGCCGCGCCTCGGGGTAGTCGACCGAGCGCCCCTCGCCGATCGGCGCGTACTGGTCGTGCAGCTCCAGCTTCCCGACGCCAAGGATGCCCGCCTTGATGCGGAACCAGCGGTGGGCGATGGGGTAGTGGCGCTCGACGGCGTCGAGCATCCCCTCCACGACCGGCCCCGGCAGCTCGTTGCGCAGGTGCGTCGGCTCCATCGGGCCCGCGTAGCCGCGCAGCCTGTCCATCGCGAGGCGGTCGCCGACCAGCGTGTCGTAGCAGTGGGCGAGCGTGTCGGTGTGCGGGTCGAGGGCGTCGTAGAGCGTCTCGAGCGCACGCCGCCGCAGGTCGCGGTCGGGGTTGCGGACGTGGGCGAGGAGGCGGTCGATCGTGTGGGGCTCGACGCCGTCGCCCTCGCCGGCGTCGAACGGCACCTCGAGCGTCGAGGTGATCTGCCCGAAGAGGGTGTGCCAGGCGCTCACCGCGGCCGGGCTGCGCTCCGAGAGCATCCGCTCCTCCGGCTCGGAGAGCGTGTGGGGCGCGAACCGGCGCATCGCCACCAGGTAGTGGCGGTCGCGGGCGACCTCCGGGGCGTCGTGGAGGGCGCGGGCGCGCTCGTCGTCGAGCGCCAGCCACTCGAGGTCGAAGAAGCGCAGCGCGTTGCCGGCCTCGACGAGGCCGCGGTCGATCGCCGAGGAGAGGTCCTTGTTCTCCTGGCTCGTCACGTCCACCGACTCGCGCAGGTGGGCGTAGGAGCTGACCCGCGAGAGCTCGTTGTCGATCTCGGCGAGCTCGGCGAGCGCCTCCGCGAGGGCGGGGCCGTCCATCCCGGGGAGGGCGCCGCGGTAGCGGGACTCGAACGCGCGGGCGCGCTCGAGCGCCGCCGCCAGGCGGGTGCGCGCCGCGTCGGCGTCCGGGACGAGGGGCGCGAGGTCCCAGTGGACACCGGCCGCGCGGCGGCCGGAGGGGGCGGTGTCGGTGGCTGTCGTCATGCCGCTCACGCTAGCGGATCGCCCTGGGCATGGGCCGTCCGGGGACGGTCCCGCGGCCTCAGGCGGCGGCCGCCTCCAGCAGGCGGTCGATCGCGTCGGGGGGGAGCGGCGGGGTGCCGGTGTCCCCGGGCCGCAGCGCCTCCTCGGGGCGGTGGAAGTCCGATCCCCCCGCCGCCACCAGGCGCAGCCGCCGGGCGATGCCGGTCAGGTGGTCGCGGCGCTCCGGCGTGTGCTCCGGCCGGTGGACCTCGATGCCGAGCAGCCCGTAGGAGGTGAGCCGGTGCACGAACGCGCCGAGCTCCCGCGGGGGCATGCGAAGCGACGCCGGGTGGGCGAGCACCGGCGCGCCGCCGCTCCCGCGCACCAGCTCGATCGCCTCCCGCGGCGCGAGGCCCTCGTGCGGCACCCACGCGGGGCCGCCGTCGGCGAGGTAGCGGTCGAAGGCCTCCTGGCGGTCCGCGACGTGCCCGGCGGCGACGAGCGCGTCGGCGAGGTGCGGCCGCCCGATGGCGCCGGCGGCGCGTGCCGCGACGTCGGCGAAGTCGATCGGCGCCCCGATCTCCGCGAGCCGCGCGACGATCCGGCGGGCGCGGTCCTCACGCGCGTCGCGCAGCCCGGCGAGGCGCGCGCCCAGCGGCTGCGGGTCGGCGCCCGGGAAGTAGCCGAGCAGGTGCAGCGACCCGGACGGCGCACGCACCGACAGCTCGACGCCCGCCACGACGCGGACGCCGTGCGCGGGTCCCGCCTCCTGCGCCTCCGCCACGCCCGCGAGGGTGTCGTGGTCGGTCACCGCCAGCAGGCCGACCCCGCACCCCGCCGCCAGCGCGACGAGCGCGGCCGGGGCCAGCGCCCCGTCGGAGGCGACGGTGTGCGAGTGGAGGTCGGCCCGCAGGGGGGCTAGGCGGGGACGGCCCCGCCGATGAGGCCGCGCGCCTCGAGCTCGGCGATGACCTGGGCGGCGCTCTCCTCGGGGGTCTGGCCCTCGGTGGAGATGTGGACCTCGGGGTCCGTCGGCGCCTCGTAGGGGTCGCTGACCCCGGTGAACTCCTTGATCTCGCCGGAGAACGCCTTGGCGTAGAGGCCCTTCACGTCACGCTTCGCGCACTCCTCGACGGAGGTGTCCACGAAGACCTCGACGAAGGAGCCGAACTCCTCGACCATCGCCCGGGCCGCGGCGCGGGTGTCGGCGTACGGGGAGATCGCCGAGACGAGCGTGACGACGCCCGCGCGGGTGAGGCGGCTCGCGACCCAGCCGATGCGGCCGATGTTGGTGTCGCGGTCCTCCTTCGAGAACCCGAGGCCCTTCGACAGGTGGGTGCGGACGACGTCGCCGTCGAGGTACTCGACCAGCGCGCCGCGCCTCTCCAGCTCGGGACCCACGATCTCGGCGATCGTGGACTTGCCGGTGCCCGAGAGCCCGGTGAACCACAGGGTGACTCCTCGACGCTCGCTCACTCGTACCGCCCTCCTCGGGGCGGTCGTGCCCCGGTCGTCAGTTCAGCGTCCGGCGGCGGCGTCCTGGGCCGGCAGGTGGAGACCGCACTCGGTCTTCTCCGCATCGGCCCAGCGGCCCGCCCGGGAGTCCTCGCCCGGCCGGATCGCACGCGTGCAATGGGTGCACCCTATCGACGGGAACCCGCGGTCGTGCAGCGGGTTGTACGGGACGTCGTGCGCGAAGAGGTACCCCTTCACGTCGGCGTCGTCCCATCCCGCGAGCGGCTGCACCTTCACCACGCCGCGGGGGTCGAGCTCCAGCACGCGCGCGTTGGCGCGGGTCACGCTCTGGGCGCGGCGGATGCCGGTGATCCAAGCGTCCATGCCCACCAGGGCGCGCTCGAGGGGCTCGACCTTGCGGAGCGCGCAGCAGTGGTCGGGGTCGCGCTTCCACAGCTCCGGGCCCTCGGTCGCCTCCTGCTCGGCGACGGTCTGGAGGGGGTCGATCCGCTCGATCCGGAGGTCGTACCGCTCGATCAGCCGGTCGCGGGTCTCGTAGGTCTCCGGGAAGAGGAGGCCCGTGTCGAGCTCGACGATCCGGATGTCGGCGCCGATCCGGTGGAGCATGTCGACCAGGATCGAGGACTGGTGCTGCCAGGAGCAGGTGAGCAGGATCTTCCCGGCGAACCGGTCGACGGCCCACTCCAGCAGCTCCTGGGCACTGCGGTCCTCGAACTCGTCGGCGAGCGCGTCGACTTCGGCGCGCGAGAGCGAGAGGGTGTTCACACGGCGCAGGCTAGCAGAGGGAAAACGGATGGCAGGGATAAGCGAGGGGAATAGCCGGCTCGTCTGGTCGAGCGACGAGGGACGCGTGCCCGACCCCCCGCGGCGCGCCGCGCCGGAGCCGGCGCGCGGGGACGGCGTCGTCCGCGTGGGTCGCACCTCGTCGGGCCGGAGGGGCAAGACCGTGACGCTGGTGACCGGGCTCCCGCCCGCCGACGTCGCGGGCGTGGCGAAGGAGCTGAAGCGCCTCTGCGGGTCCGGCGGGGCCGTCAAGGACGGGGTCGTCGAGATCCAGGGCGACCAGCGGACGCGCATCATCGGGCACCTCGAGGGGCGGTACCGCGTGAAGGCCACGGGCGGCTGAGTGGACCGTCTCCGCCGCCGGCTGGCCGACCCCGGCAGCCCCGCCCGGTGGCCGGTCGTCCTGCGCGTCGTCCTCGCCGCGGTGTTCCTGCAGGCCGGGGTCGGCAAGTTCGTGAACCACGACGCGTACACCGCGCGCTTCGAGCGCTGGGGGTTCGGCACTGCGCCGGGCGCGGTTGCGATCCTCGTCGGGCTCACCGAGACGCTCGGGGCCCTGGCCCTGCTCACGGGCGTGCTGCCGCGGGTGGCGTCGGTGGCGCTGATCGGCGTGATGGTGGGCGCGCTCGCCACCGCGGGCCGCGTGGACGGCGGGCGCGACGTGTGGCTGCCGGTCGTGCTGATCGTGCTGCTCGCGGCCCTCGCCGTCGCCGGGTCGCGGAGTGCGGCGCTGCTCCCCGCGTGGCCCCGCCCGCGGGCCGCGGCCGAATAGGAACGGCGCCCCCGGGGCATCACGCCACCCGTGCTCGTGATCGACGGACTGACCAAGAGCTACGGCGGACGCCGGGCCCTTGACGACCTGACCGTCGAGGTCCCCGCCGGCGAGGTGGTGGGGCTCCTCGGTCCGAACGGGTCCGGCAAGACGACCGCGATGCGGATCGTCTTCGGCGTCATCGACGCCGACGCGGGCCGCGTCACGTACCGCGGCGGGCCCATCGGCCCCGTCGAGCGGCGGCGCTTCGGCTACATGCCGGAGGAGCGCGGGCTCTACCCCGACATGCGGGTCCGCGACCAGCTCGTGTACTTCGGCCGCCTCGCCGGCGTCCCGCGCGCCCGCGCCGCGGAGCGCGCCGACGCCCTCCTCGAGCGCCTCGGCATCGCCGACCGCGCCGACGAGGAGGTCCAGAAGCTGTCGCTCGGCAACCAGCAGCGCGTGCAGCTCGCCGCGGCCCTCGTGCACGAGCCGGAGGCGCTCGTCCTCGACGAGCCGTTCTCGGGACTCGACCCCCTGGCCGTGGCGGGCCTGTCGGAGATCGTCCAGGAGGCGGCCGACGCCGGCCGGCTCGTGCTGTTCTCCAGCCACCAGCTCGACCTCGTCGAGGGGCTCTGCGAGTCGGTCGCGGTGATCGACCACGGACGGCAGGTCATGTCCGGCCGGGTCGAGGACCTCAAGGCCGGCAGCGGCCGGCGGGTGCTGCGGGTGGTCGTCGGCGGCGACGAGCAGGCCGCGTGGGCGCGGTCGGTGGACGGCGTGCGGGTGCTGTCGGCGGGCGCGGACGGCGCGCGGCTGGCGCTCGACGGCGGCACCGACCCCCTGGCCGTGCTCGACCGCGCCCGCGCCGCCGGCACGGTCACCGACTTCGGACTCGAGATGCCGAGCCTGACGGAGCTCTTCATGGACGCCGTGGACGGTCGCCGATGAGCCGGTGGAGGGGTGCGGCGCTCGTCGCCGAGCGGGAGATCCGCGAGCGGCTCCGCACGAAGAGCTTCGCCGTCATCACCGCGATCCTCGTGCTCGCCGCGCTCGCGGCCGTCATCGTCCCGAGCATCGTCGGCGACGACGGGCTCGACACCGCGACCGTCGCCGTCGCGGGTGCGCCCGAGGGCCTCGGCGACGCGATCGCGGCTGCGGGTCGCGCGCAGGACTTGGACATCACCGTCCGCGACGTCGCCGCGCCGGCGGCGCGTGCCCAGGTCGTCGACGAGGAGGCCGACGCCGCCCTCATCGACCGCGGGGTGGGGGAGCGCTCGACGATCCTCGTGCGCGACGACCTCGACCCGGCCCTCCGCGCCGCGGTGCTCCAGGCCCTCGCCCAGACGCGCCTGGTGGCGGGCCTCTCCGAGGCCGGCGTCCCGCCGGACCGGGTCGCCGCGCTCACCGGCGCCCCGGACGTCGCCGTGGAGTCCACCGACCCCGACGGCCCGAGCGGCTCCGAGGTCGGCGTCGGCATCCTGATGGCGGTGCTCCTCTACGTCGCCCTCCTGTTCGCGGGCACCCTCGTCGCGACCGGTGTGGCGGAGGAGAAGACCAGCCGCGTGTCCGAGGTGCTCCTGTCGAGCCTGCGCCCCATCGACCTGCTCGTCGGCAAGGTCGCCGGCATCGGCCTCGTGTCGCTCGGGCAGCTCCTCGTCGCGGCGGTCCCCGCCGTCGTCGTGGCGCTCGTGATCGGCGCGGCCGACGTCCCCGACGCCACCGTCCCCGCCATCGTCGGCGGCGTCGTCTGGTTCGTCGCCGGCTACGCCCTCTACGCGTCGGCCTACGGCGCCCTCGGCGCGCTGGTGGGCCGCCAGCAGGAGGTCGGCCAGGTCACCGCCCCGCTCGCGATCCTCCTCCTCGCCGGGTACCTCGCCGCAGCCCTGTTCGGCGCCGGCGACCCCGAGGGGACCCTCGTCCGGGTGCTGTCGTTCATCCCGCCGTTCGCGCCGCTGGTCATGCCGCTGCGCATCGCCACCGACACCGTGTCGATCGGCGCCGTCGCCGTCTCACTGGCGCTGACCCTCGCCACGGCCGCGGCGGTCCTCGCGTTCGGCGCCCGCGTCTACCGCGGGGGCATCACCCGCACCGGCGCGCGCACCTCGGTGCGCCAGGCCCTGGGGGGCTAGCCCCCGGCGACCTCGATGCGCAGGCGCCGCTCGAAGGCGCGCTGCACCACCGGACCCTCCAGGGCGGCGCTCCACAACGCGACGGCCGGGTCGCCCTCGGCCCGGACGCGGAGCACCAGCTCGCCGTCGGGCGCGTCGACCTCGACGCCGGTGACGCCCCGGGCCCGGCCGCGCTCGAGCTGCTCGGCGATCCGCAGGCAGCACGCGAGACGTTGCAGGCGGTCCACGTCGTCGTCGTCGAGCACGCCCTCCAGCGGGGCGGGGTTCGGCAGCGCCTTGCGGTGGGCCCGCACCAGCAGCGCGATCATCGCGAGCTCGGCGTGCCGGAACCCCGGGAGCCCCGAGTTCAGGATGAGGTAGAAGCCGTGCTTGTGGTGGTCGTTGTAGTCGACCGTCACGCCGGCGTCGTGGAGCATCCCGGCCGCCCACAGCAGCTCGCGCTCCCGGCGGTCGATGGTGTGCATGCCGACCCGGGCGAGCTCGTCGTAGATCCCCAGCGCGAGCTCGCAGACGTGCGCCGCGTGCGGGACGTCGCAGCGGTACACCTCGACGAGGTTGAGGACGCTCTGGCGGCGGACCCCGCGGATCAGCGGCGGGTCGAGCGGCTGGAGGAACCGCTCGTAGAAGAGGCCCTCGCGCAGGCCCTGCGAGCAGATCTCGACATGGTCGACGCCGAGCTGCTCCAGCGCCGTCGCGATGACGACCGCCCCGGCGAGGGTGATGTCGGCGCGGTCCTGCTTGAGGCCCGGCAGCCGGCTGCGCTCCGTCGCGGGGAGCTCGAGCATCGCGTCGACGAGCTCCTCGATGCCGGTCCGCGGCAGCAGGTAGCCGTGCAGCTCGTCGAGGGGGTACCGCGTCGCGCGCTGGTGCATCGCCGCGAGCGTGCGGATCGTGCCGCCGACGCCCACGAGGCGACCACCGGCGTCCTGGATCCACGGGACGTCCGCGAGCTCCTTCACCACGTGCTTGCGGAGGGGCTTCAGGTCGCCGCGCGTGGCGCGGGCGCCCGGAAGGAACCGCTCCGTCATGCGCACCGCCCCGAGCGGGCGCGAGACGATGCGCTCCAGGCCGCGTCCCACCACCTGGCTGACCTGGATGCTGCCGCCGCCGAGGTCGAGGACGTGCCCGTCGCCGAGGGTCGTGCTGTTGACCGCCCCGAGGAACCCGTACCAGGCCTCCTCCTCGGCCGAGAGGACGCGCACGTCCAGGCGGCCGCCGGCGGTCAGGGCCTCCATCACGTCGTCGCGGTTCGCGGCGTCGCGGGCGGCGCTCGTGGTGACGGCCGCGACGTCGTCGATGCCGGCCGCCTCCACGAACGCGGCGTACAGCCGGGCGGTGTGCGCCGCGCGCTCGAGCGAGTCGGGGTGCAGCCCGGCGGGGCCGGCGCCGGCGGAGAGCCGCACCGCGTCGCGGATCTCGTCGACGAGCTGGAACGACCCGCCGGTCCGGTAGCGGAACACCACCAGGCGGAAGGTGTTGGAGCCCATGTCGATCACCGCGAGGCGGCGCTCGGCGGAGCCCTCCGGCGCCGCTAACCTAAGTTCCATGTGTCCCACCCCGCTGCGTCCACCGTCGGTCAGCGACGTCGGCGAGCGCGGACCGCACAGCGAGGAGGGGCGCGCCTGGCCGGGCACCTTCGACGCGCCGGAGACGGTCGAACGGGTGTGGATCGACTTCGTCGCCGCCCTGCCCGACCCGGCGCAGCGGACGGCCCTGCGTCGCGCCGTCGCCTTCGCGCGCGCCCGTCACGGCGAGCAGCGCCGCCGCGGAAGCGACACGCCCTACTGGGTCCACCTGGTGCGCGTCGCGATGGAGCTCGCCCGCTGGGGCGAGACGTCCCCGGTGCTGCTGCAGGCGGCCCTGCTGCACGACACCGTCGAGGACACCGCGACGGGCATCGGGGAGATCCGTGTGGGCTTCGGTCCCGAGGTCGCCGACCTCGTCGACTGGCTGACCGCCCCCGACGACCAGGCGGAGCTGCGCGGGTACTACGCCCGCCTGCGGGCCCAGGCGCCCTTCGCGGCGCAGGTGCTGAAGCTGGCCGACCGCGTCGACAACCTGCGCAGCATCCAGGCGCTCGTGATGCGGACCGGCGACCGCTACACCGGCTGGGCGGCGACGTACCTGCGCCGCACGGTGTGGCAGGTGCTCCCGCTGGCCGCGGCGGCGCCGTCGGTCGCGCGCGTCGCCCTGGTCACGGCGATGGCCGACCTGGCGCCGCTCGTGGGCGACGACGGCTTCACCGAGCCCTAACGCGCGCGCAACCGGCGTGTCACGGAGCGCGGATTGGATGGGCCGCACATCAGCCACCCCACCCGCTCCGGGAGACGACATGACCCCCACCCTCAGCGCCACCGAGACCGCCCGCATCCTGGCCCTGCTTGATCGACTCGACCCGCCGGCCACGACGTGCGCGGTCGCCGGGTGCCTCCACGGGCACCGGACACACCCCCGCCCCCGGGAGGAGGCACCGGCCATCGCGGCCTGAGGCGTCCTCCCGGAGGCTCCGGCGGGCGGCCCGCCCCGCAGGGCCGCCCGCGCCGCGCGGGCGATCAGTTGCGGTCGCCCGGAGGGACGAGCAGCACCGGGCAGGGTGCGTGGTGGGCGATGTGCCCCGCGAAGCTGCCGAGCAGGGCCCGCTCCACCAGTCCGCGGTGGGTCGCGGCGACCATCACGTCCACCCCCGCGCCCGCCGCCCAGTCGCAGGCCTCGGACGCCGGGTGACCCTCCAGCAGGACGGCCTCCGCGCCCTCGCGGTCGCGCACCTGCTCGTCGAGCCACATCTGCGCGGCGTCGCGCTCGATCTCGGGGTCGTTGACCACGCCGCCCCCGAGGCCCGCGGCCAGGGAGACGAGGAACGACGGGCTCGCGATGACGTGCACCACGCTCAGCCGCCCGCCCGACAGGGCGCGCAGCCCCTCGGCGTGCCGCAGCGCGTGCGCCGCGGCCTCGGAGCCGTCGATGAAGCAGGCGATGTGGTCGAAGCGCGGCGCGGTCACGGCCCCGGACTCTACCCGTCCCCGGGGGGATCGCCGCGGCGCACCTCGGCGAGGTAGGGGCGGCGCGGGTCGGCGCCGAGCGCGAGGCGGCCCTCGGCCAGCTCGACGAGGGCGTCCCCGACGAGCTCGCGGCGCCAGCCGCTGCCGAGTTGCTCGCCGTCGCCGTCGCCCGACACGACCGCGGCGAGGAACGACGTGATGTCGTCGCGGGTCGCGAGGAGGCTCGGGGCGAGGCCCACCGCGGCGGCGCGCGCCGCGACGAGCACCGCGCCGAGCGGCGCGAGCACCTCGAGGCGGTGCTGGACCTCGGGTGAGGGGGGAGGGGCGGAGGCGATCGGCTCGGCGGCGGCCCCGGCGCGCAGCGCGGCGAGCAGCGACTCGGCCTCGGCGCCCTGGATGCGGGCCGGGAGGCCCCGCTCGTTCTCGAGGGCGCGCCGGTCGGCGGGACGGCGGTGGGCCATCTCGACGAGGGTGCGGTCCGGGATGATCCACGAGGCCGGCTTGTCGCGGCGGGCGGCCTCGCGCTCGCGCCACTCGGCGATCGCGGCGAGCACCGCACGGTCGCGGGCGTTGAGGCGTCCACCGCCCTTGACCCGGCGCCACGCGGTGGCGGGGTCCGGCACGAGGCGCGCGCCCGGTCCGTACCGGCGCCGGTGCTCCTCGGCGACCCAGTCGAGGCGGCCCATCTCCTCGGCGCGGCGGGTGAGCTCGTCGGCGAGCTGCAGCAGGTGCGCGACGTCGGCGGCGCCGTATTCGAGCTGCGCCTCCGACAGGGGGCGGCGGCTCCAGTCGGTGTACCGCTCGCCCTTGTCCAGGTGGACGCCGAGGACGCGCTCCAGCAGCGTCGCGAGGCCCTGCCCGGCGCCGAGGCCGACGAAGCCGGCGAGCACCTGGACGTCGACGAAGTTCTCGGGCCGGGTGCCGAAGGCGAGGCCGAGCAGCGTCAGGTCGGCCGACGGGGCGTGCATCACGACCTCGACGTCCGGGTCGGACACCAGCTCCGCGACCGGCCCGAGCGGCGCCCCGTCGATCGGGTCCACGATGTGGATGCCGCGGGGGGTGGCGATCTGGGCGAGGCACGCGACGGGCGCGTAGGTCCGCTCCCAGAGGAACTCCAGGTCGATGGCGGCGCGCCCCTCGGCGCGTGCCTCGCGGACGACGGCGTCGACGCCGGCGGCGTCGGTGATCGGCGGCGGCGACATCCGGGTGAAGCCTAGTGGAGCGGGCCCCGGGCCCGCGTGGACCGGGCCGCCCCCGGTGTGGACGCACTCGCTACGCTGGTCCGTCGTGCAGGCGATCCAGATCAACAAGGCCTTCGGGGCCCGCGACGTCCTGAAGGACGTCTCCTTCCGCGTCCAGCCGGGCGACCGGCTCGCCGTGGTCGGGCGCAACGGCGAGGGCAAGACCACGCTGCTGCGCATCCTCGCGGGCCAGATGCCGGCCGACAGCGGCACCGTCAGCCTCCCGCGCGGCGCCTCCGTGGCCCTGCACGACCAGCGCCCGCCGCTCGGCGTCGACCTCACCCTCGGCGAGTACGTCGCCCAGGGGATGGAGGCCGCCCAGCGCGCCGAGGCCCGCCTCGCCGAGCTCGAGGCCCGCATGGCGGCGGGCGACGCCGGTGAGGACGTCCTTGCCGACTACGAGAGGGCCCAGGCCGCCCTGGAGCGCGCCGGCGGCTACAACTGGCGCTCGTGGATCGAGCGCGTGCTCCGCGGCCTCGGGATCGACGAGGACCAGCTCCCCCGGCCGCTCGCCGGGTTCTCGGGCGGCGAGCTGACGCGGGCGTCGCTGGCCCGGTCCCTGGTGTCGCGCCCCGAGGTGCTGCTGCTCGACGAGCCCACCAACCACCTCGACATCGGCGCCGTCGAGTGGCTGGAGCGCACGATCGCCGACCTCGGCGCCACCGTGCTCCTGGTCTCCCACGACCGCTGGTTCCTCGAGTCCGTCGCGACCGGCGTCCTCGAGATCGACGGCGGGCGCGGCCGCGTCTGGCCGATGGGGTACTCGGCGTTCCGCCGCGAACGCGCCCTCGCCATCGACCGCCAGGGCGCCGAGGCCGAGCGCCAGGCCGCCGAGATCGCCCGCCTGGAGCGCTTCGTCATCCGGTGGCGCGCCGGCACGAAGGCCAAGCAGGCGCAGTCGCGCGAGAAGAAGCTCGACCGGATCGAGCGCGTCGAGGCCCCCCGCCGGGCGAGCCACCTCGCGTTCGGCTTCCCGAAGAGCGAGCGCAGCGGGCGGGTCGTGATCGAGGTCGACGGCCTCGACGTCGAGGTGCCCGGCCGCCGCCTCATCACGGGCGCCGGGTTCACGATCGAGCGGGGCCAGCGCGTCGCGCTGGTCGCGCCGAACGGCGCCGGCAAGACGACGCTCATCGAGACCCTCCTCGGCCGGCTCACCCCGGCGCGGGGGCGCGTCACGATCGGGCACAAGGTGTCGCCCGCCTACTTCACCCAGCAGAGCGAGGAGCTCGACGACCGGCGCACCGTCCTCGAGACCGTGCTGATCGCGAGCGACCTCACCCAGACCCAGGCGCGCACCCTGCTCGGGGGGTTCCTGTTCCGCGGCGAGGCCGCCGAGGTCCGGGTGGAGCGCCTCTCCGGCGGCGAGCGCCGCCGGCTGTCGCTCGTCACCCTCATCGCCCGGGGCGGCAACCTGCTCGTGCTCGACGAGCCCACCAACCACCTCGACACCGAGAGCCGCGAGGCCCTCGAGGCGGCGCTCGAGGCGTTCGACGGCACCATCCTGATGGTCTCCCACGACCGGGCGCTCATCGACGCGGTCGCCACCCACACCCTCGCCCTCGAGGACGGGGGCGCCGTGATGCGCTCCGGCGGCTACGCCGACCTGCTCGAGTACCGGGCCGAGGCGCAGGCCGCCCCGTCGCCGCCTCCCCCGCCGGCCCCGGCCGCGCGCAGGCGGCGGCGCCTGAGCGCCGAGCCCGCCCCGCGGACCGGCGGCAACGGGAACGGGAACGGGAACGGGACCGGGGGCGCCCGCCCGGGGCGGGGCGAGATGCGGCGGCTGGAGCGGGAGATCACCCGGGTCGAGGCGGCGATCGCCGCCACCGAGGCCACGCTCGCCGATCCCGCGGTGCTCGCCGACCGCGACGCCCTCGCCGCGACGGGCACCGAGCACCGGGGCCTGCAGGAGGAGCTCGCGTGGCTGATGCGCGAGTGGGAGCGGGTCGCGGAGGCCGTCGAGGGCTAGCCGCCGGCGGCCCCGTGCGGCTCAGCCGGCGGGCGTCACCAGCGCAGGGCCATCGCGGCCCCCCCGATCGCGATCGACGTCAGGGCGATCGCGGTGCCCGTCATCGCGAGGCTGAGGCCGGCGCCCGCGCGGAACTCCCCGAAGCCGATCGCGGCCCCGTTCACGAACGCGAACGCCGCGCCGCCGAGGGCCGCGGCGACGACCACGGTGCAGGCCGCCGCCCGGTGCTCGCCGCTGCGACTCACCGCGAGCGTCAGGGCCGACGCCGCGGCGACGGCGAGGGCGAGGGGTACCAGCCAGCCCCCGGCCTCGAAGCCGTCCTCGAAGCCCCCCAGGTCGGCCGTGGCGGTGCTCACCCACGTCAGGGGGCTCGCGACGAGGGCGAGCACGCCGCCGGCCCCGCCCCCCGCCGCGACCAGCGCCGGGCGGCGGGGCTCGACCGCCGCGGCCGCGTCCCCGCCGTCGCCCGCGCCACGCCCGCCACGGCGCAGCCGGAGATCGCCAGGCCGGCCAGCAGCATCAGCACGAGGCCGGCCTCGGTTCCGACGCCCTCCAGGTCGATGGCGGCGAGGAACAGGGGCAGCCCCGCGACGAGGCCCCCGGCGAGGCCGGTCGCCGCCGCGAGCGTCACGCGGGCGGGCGCCATCGCGGGCACCGTCACCGCCGCCAGCCACGCCCCGGCGGCCGCCATGGAGAGCAGGGCGGCGAGGATCCCGTGGACGCGGAACCCGGTCGATTCGAGGGTCCAGAGGCTGTCGGTCCCCGCGGGGGTGCCGAGCACCGGCATCCACACCGCGAGCAGCGCGAACCCCGCCAGGGCGAGGGCGGCGACGGCGAGCAGCAGCTCGGGGCGCGCGACGACGCGGACGGCCGGCAGCGGCTGGGTCGCCGCGGCCGCGGCCGCGGCGGGGGGGGGGAGGGCCGGTGCGCGGGCGCCACCGCCGGGGCGACCGGGGGCGGCGCGGGCGGCGCGTACGCGCCACCGGGGGTCCACAGGACCGTCAGCTCGGTCGACCCCACCCCGATGCGGTCACCGGGCGCGACGACGGTCGCCCCGGCGATGGTGACGCCGTTGACGGTGGTCCCGCCGCTGGAGGCGAGGTCCTCCACCACCAGCGCGGCGTCGCGCACCGCCACGCGGGCGTGGCGGCGGGAGACCCGCGGGTCGGAGAGGACGATGTCCATCACCGGCCCGCGGCCGATGGTGGCCTCGGAACCACGGAGCCCGAAGCGGGCCCCGTGGTCCTGGCCACCGGTGACGCCGAGGACGTCGACCGGGGCGGCCGGCACGACCTACTCGGTCGAGATGTTGGGGTCGGCCTGCTGGGTGACCGGGTTGATCGCCAGGAAGTGCTCCTCGGGGTCGTCGAGGAGCGGCTGGAGCCGGGCGGCGGTCTCGCCCTGCCCGCCCTCCCGCAGCGCCTCGAGGTAGTCGCCGAGCAACTCGGTGACGTTGGCGACGTCCGACTCCTCGAGCGGCGCCAGGCTCACCTTGGCGGCCTTCGACAGGCGCCGGCGGACGGCGGCCTCGTCGAGGTTCCAGTCGGCGTTCTGGCGGACGTAGACCACGCCGCCGGTCATGCCGCTGCACAGCCACGGCCCCGGGTCGCCGAGCACGAGCACCCGGCCGCCCGTCATGTACTCGAACGCGAAGCCCTTGCAGTTCGCGCGGGCCGCGAGGGTGCCGAGGCGGTCGTCGAGCGGGTCGGTCGGCTCGCCGCCCAGGACCATGTCGGCGCCGGAGAGTCGGATGCCCGCCCGGGCGTCGGCGTTGCCCTGGATGAGGAACAGGCCGCGCTGCGCGCCGTAGGCGAAGCTCTTGCCCACGTGCCCGCCGACCCAGTCGCCACGGGAGTTCTGCGCCTTCAGCACCTGGATCTCGCCGCCGAGCGCGCACTTGCCGACGCCGTCCTGCGCGCCGCCGAACACCCGCACGCGCACGCCGTCGAGGGTGAACGCCGCCAGGCCGGAGCCGACCGCGGCGCCCTTCGTGAACGCGAGGTCCACGAGGGTCGGGCGGTGCCCGTTGCCGTTGCCGTTGCCGTTGCCGTTCCCGGTGCCCGGCGCCCGTGCGCCGACGCCGGTGACGTCGCCGCCCTGCACGCCGTCGGGGCCGCCGGAGCCGTTGTTGCCCGACGGGTCCTCCCGCGCCGCCTCCTCGGAGGCGTTCGTCGGCGAGACGCCGCCCCCGTCGCCGTTGACCCACGCGTTGTGCACGCCGGTCGTGGCGCGGGCGATCAGCCCGGCGAGGTCGGTGCCGAGGTTGCGGTCGGCGGCCGTGGTGGCCTCCTCCTCCACCGCGAGCGCGGCGCCGGCCGACAGCCGCTCAGCGGCCACCTCGGGCGCCCGGTGCGGCGGCGGCGGGTGGAACGGCCGGAAGAAGCGGGGCGTCCCGGCGGGGGAGGTGATGAGGCGCTGCCCGACGGGCGTCAGAAGGCTCGACAGGTCGAGGCGGTCGTGATGGGAGACCTGGACGAGGCGGTCGGCCTGGCCGACCAGGTCCTGCACCTCGCGCACGCCCATCTCGCCCGCGATGGTGCGGAGGGCGGTGCCCATCTCGGTGAAGTAGCGCACCAGGGTCTCGACCGACGGGTCGAAGACGCGCGGCACGAAGCGCTTCAGGCCGCGCTCGTGCGCCTCCTCCTCGTCGAGCTGGGTCGCGATGCCGACGTGGCAGGTGTCGAGCTGGCAGCCGCGGCAGATGGTGCACCCGATGGCGACCATCGCGGCGGTGCCGAAGCCCAGCCGGTTGGCGCCCATGCACATCAGCTTGATGGCGTCCGCCGCGCTGCGCAGCCCGCCGTCGGCCCAGATCTCCACGCGGTCGCGGATGCCGGCCTCGGTGAGGGCGTGGTGCGCGAGCACCGTGCCGATCTCGCAGGGCAGGCCCGCGCGCCGCAGGGCGTGCTGGCGCGCCGCGCCGGTGCCGCCGTCGTAGCCCGAGAGGGTCAGGACGTCGGCCCCCGCCTTCGCGATGCCGATCGCGATGGTGCCGATGCCCGGGACGACGGGGACCTTGACGATCACCTTGGCGTGCGGGTTGGCCGTCTTCAGCTCGTCGATGAGCTGGGCGAGGTCCTCGATCGAGTAGAGGTCGTGGTTGTTGGACGGGCTGATCAGGTCGCTGCCGACGGCCGCGTTGCGCGCCTGGGCGATGGCCTGGGTCACCTTCGAGCCCGGCAGGTGGCCGCCCTCGCCGGGCTTGGCGCCCTGGCCGATCTT
Source organism: Miltoncostaea oceani (assembly GCF_018141545.1). Classification (GTDB taxonomy): domain Bacteria; phylum Actinomycetota; class Thermoleophilia; order Miltoncostaeales; family Miltoncostaeaceae; genus Miltoncostaea; species Miltoncostaea oceani. The sequence goes on from NZ_CP064356.1 coordinate 1,575,714, forward strand.
GATCTCGACCCACTCCGAGGAGTTGATCAGCAGCGACGAGACGCCGAAGCGGCCGCTGGCGATCTGCTGGCCGCGGTGCTTCGGGTACTTGCCGTACATGTCGGGGATCTCGCCGCCCTCGCCGTTCATGCAGAGCATGTCGGCCTGGTAGGCGGCCTCCGCGTAGGAGCGGAAGGCGACCTCGCCCTGGCTGCCGAAGCTCATCGAGCTGATGAGGAACGGCAGCTCGTGCTCGCCGACCTTCGACGAGACGTCGCCCGGGGCGATCCGGTCGGCCTCGGCGGCGAGCTGGGGCTGCACCGCGTGGCGCAGGGCCACCGGCTGCTCGGTCTCGAGCTTGTCGAGCGTCTCCGCGAACTCGTCGTAGCCCCGCTCGGACGTGGCGACCCGCGAGAGGGCCTTCCACACCTTGGGGTACATGCGGGGGAGCTTGACCTTGGACGGGCTCTCCTCGCCGGCGCGGATCTGGCGGCCCTGCTCGGCGAGCGCGTCGAGGTCCTCGAGGCCGAGGCCGCGTCCCTCCGAGGCGCAGAAGCCCGGGATCGCGAGGAGGTCGAGCACCTCGGGGGAGACCCCGATCGCCGACACGAGGCGGCCGTAGCCGCGCAGCTCGTGGATGCCGAGCGTGGACAGGACCTTCTCCATGCCCTTCTGCAGGCCCTCGAGCACGTGGGTGGCGGCGGCGAACGGCTCGGGCGAGCCGTCCATCGCCTTCTCCATCAGCGCGTACGGGCAGAGCGCCTGGGCGCCGAAGCCGAGCGCGACCATGACGTCGTGGACGTTGCGGATGCCCGCGGCCTGCAGCACGAGGCTGGCGTCGCGGCGGTAGGACGAGCCGTCCTCCTTGCGCGCCTCCCGCAGGGCCTTGTCGACCGCCGACAGGGCGAGGTGGGGGTCGCAGACCCGCTCGTCGGGACCCGCGCCGAGGTCGTTCAGCACGATCAGCTCGGCGCCGTCCGCGACGGCCGCGACGGCGGCCTCCGCGAGGTGCTCGAGGTGGGCGCGGACGCTTCCGTCCTGCGGGAAGTGCAGCGGCAGGCGCGCGGCCCGCCAGTCCCAGGCGGCGAGGACGTCCTCCATGCACGCGACGCCCTGGCTGACGGCCACGCGGCGCATCTCCGGCAGCGACAGCGTCGCGGCGCCGGGGCGCATCCCGCCGAGGATGAGCGGCATCCGCAGCTCGCAGCGCTGCGGCGGCTCGGGCTCGACGCCCTCGATCGGGGGCCGGCGGCCGAGGACGACGCGGGTCGAGAAGTGCTCGACCTCGCGCTCCCGGTCGATGGCCGGGTTCGTCACGACCGCGACGGTCTCCTGGAGGTAGTCCGAGAGCGGCATCGGGACGGGGGTGAACGGTCCGAGCGGGCCGTCCCAGCCGAGCGATCCGATCGGCTCGGCGCCGCGGTCCGCGTGGAACTGGAGCTGCTGCTTGTCGCTCTCGATCCAGCCCGCGGAGGCGAGGAGGGTCTCGAGCGGGAGCTCGGGTGCCTCGAGGTCGTCGTCGGGGTACTCCTCGACGGCGACGGGGTCGAGCCCGCCGGCGAGGCGCGCGCGCGTCTCGGCCGTCGGGAGGGCGCCGCGGCCCTTGGCGCGCTGGTAGACCTCGCGCTGGACCTCCCAGTAGTCGAGCACCCGGGGCACGCCGTCCTCGCCGCTCAGCAGGGCGACCTTCTCGCCGGGGGCGAGCGGGGCCGGGTCGCGGGTCAGGTCGGTGACGGGGACGATGCCCGGCTCCGACGAGACGACGTACATGTCCTCGGTCTCGATCCACCACAGCGGGCGCAGGCCCATCGCGTCGACCGCGAACACCATCTCGTCGGCGGCGCGGCACGCCAGGCCGACGGGGCCCTGCGCGTACGGGCCGAGCGCCTCGCGGTAGTGGACGTAGAGGTCCTGGAGCTTCGCCGGCAGGCGGTGCACCTCGCCCAGGATGGGCGGGAAGGCGAACTCGACGGCCTCCAGCAGCGACAGGCCCTTCTCGAAGATCAGTCCCTCGAGGAGGCGGTTCAGGTCCTGGCTGTCCGACCCGTTGCGGGTGATGGGCAGGCCGAGCTGCTCGCTCTGCTCGCGGAGCTGGGCGATCGTGTTGATCTCGCCGTTGTGGCCGAGGATCGAGAACGGCTGCACCCGGCTGAACGTCGGGTACGTGTTCGTCGAGTAGCGGTTGTGGGCGATGATCCGCGCCGCCGCGAAGTCGGGCTCCTGCATCTCCGGGTAGAACCGGGCGATGACCTCGGGCTGGCCCTGCACCTTGTAGACGGCGTCGTTCGCCGAGAACGAGGCGACGTGGCAGTCGAGCTCGCGCTCCATCCGCACCATGGCGCGGTAGCAGTTGGTCGACGCGGGGGTGCCCGGCTGCGCGAGGCAGGCGATCTGCCAGAAGATCGGCGGGGTCTCCGAGGCGCGCGGGCCGAGGGCGCCGCGGTCGATGGTGCCCTCGCCGCTCCACAGGATCTCGAACCCGTGCTCGCGGATGATCGCCTCGATGCTCGGCACCTGGGCGTCCACGTCCTCCGGCGCGTCGAAGAAGATGTGCGCGACGGTGAAGCTGCGGTCGTCGGCGGCGGCCGGGTCGAGGCCCTCCGACGCGAGCCGGCGGCGCCAGGCCGGGCGGGGCAGGTCGATCAGCAGGCCGCTCCCGTCGCCCTCGCCGTCCACGCTCCCGGAGCGGTGGACCATCATCTGGAGCGACGTCAGGGCGTGCTCCAGCATCGCGCGGCTCGGCTTGCCGTCGCGCGTGGCGAAGGCTGCGAGCGCGCACGCATCGTGCTCGATCAGGTCCGGGAGGCCGCTCGGCGGCGTGGTGGCGAACGGGGGCGGGACGGTCATATGCCAGGGGCCTCTCGGTCGGCAACCGTGGGACACGCGGACGCCGGCCCCCGGGGGAGCCGGCTCGCGAAGCCCCAAGTAAACTCGTCGCGAGAACGGAGGTCAACGCGGCCGCTCCACGCGCTCAAGTCCCCGGCGGGGATGCCGAGGACGGCGGGGATGACGACGACGACCGAGATCACGGACGCCGAGCTGGCGCTCGTCGCCCGCGTGGCCGGGCGCGAGGGGTGGGGCGACCTGTCCGCGCCGCCCGAGGACCACGGTCCGCGCAGCCTCGCCGAGGGCCTCGCCGTGGCGCGCTTCGCCGCCGCGATCCCCGGCGCCCGCCCGGCACGCGTCCGGAGCCCGCGCGCCGCGCGCATCCGCGCCCGGGTGGCGATCGCCGCCCTCACCGTCGGCGTGCTCGGGGCCTGCTGGGTCGTGAGCCCCACCCGCACCGCCATCGGCCTGTTCGGGGCCGGGCTCTTCAGCCTGGTCGCCCTCCGTCGCGCGAAGCGGCGCGCGGACGAGCCGGCGCGTCCGCGGCGGCGCACCCCGTTCTCAGGCGGTCTCGGAGCGCGGTAGGCGCGCGCCGACGACGTCGTCCCCCTCCAGGGTGCGGGCGGCGAGGTCGGCGACGGCGCAGCGCGCGTCCCGGGCGGCCCGCCGCAGCGCGGCGAACGCCACCACGTCGGTGACCGCGTGGCGCTCCATCAGCATCCCGATCGCCCGCTCCACCACGACGCGGCGCTCGAGGGCGGTCTGGAGCTGGTCGACGACGATGCCCCGCTGACGGGCGACGAGCGCGGTGCTGATCATGGACTCGAGGACCTCGTTGTGCGCCTCGACGGCGCCGATGTCGCTCGCGTCCCATTCGTAGGGGGCCGACCGGTACACGTTGAGCGAGCCGATCACCGTCCCCGCGACGCGCGTCGGCACCCCGAGCACCGCGGCGACGCCCTCCGGCGCGACGCGCGCGGCGAGCTCCGGCCAGCGGTCGTCGCGCGCCAGGTCGGCGGTCGTCACCACCGTCCCCGTGACGAAGCCCTCGACGCAGGGCCCGTCGCCGAGGTCCTCCTGCGCGGTCTCGAGCGCACGGGCCGCCGCGTCCGTCGCCCCGACGTAGCGCAGCGCCCCCTCGGCATCGACCAGCATCAGCCCGACACCGGTGACGGCGAACAGGCGACGGGCCGCGTCGATGACGCGCGCGAGGCTCGCCTCGATGGGCGGGACCTCCGACGCCGGGGACGACGAGATCGCCTGCAGGCTCGCCGCGAGCGCGCCCGGATCGATGTGCACCGGGTCCCCGGTCACTCGTCCGGGTCGGCCACGTCGAGGCGCTCGCCCAGCCCGAGCAACTCGATCAGGCGTCGTGCCGGCCCGTCACCCTGCACCACCCGCATGCGCGCGCCGGCGGCCTGGGCGGCGGCCTGCGCGTCGATGAGGATGCGGACCCCCGTGCTCCCGAGGAACGTGACGTCGCGCAGGTCCACGGTGACGGCGTCGCCACCGCGCGCGACGGCGTCGGCGAGCGCCTCGCGGGCGAGCGGCGCCTCCTCGAGGTCCAGCTCCCCCCGGAACGCGACGATGGTCGCGCCCTCCCTCTCGGAGACGTCGATGCGCAGACCGACATCGCGCGCACCCTCGTCTCCCCGATGCTCTCCAACGGCGACCAACGCCACTCCTCGCGACGCGGTCCGCGGGGTCAGGGCGGACGTTTTCAGCGCCCGTACGGGCGCCGACAGGGTCGCAGGAAGGCCGGGCGCCCGCAAGGCCGGCGGGACGTCGCCGGGGCCCCCCGACGCGCTACGCTCACCCACGGATGGCGACGACGCACGAGACCGAGACGCAGCGCTGCTACCGCCACCCCGACCGCGAGACGCTGCTCTCGTGCTCGAACTGCGAGCGCCCGATCTGCACGTCCTGCATGACCTCCGCGGCGGTCGGGATGCGGTGCCCGGAGTGCGCCCGCGGCGGCGCGTCGGCGGCGGGCACGGCGGTGCGTCGGGCGACCGCGCGCGGCGCGGCGGGGGACACCGCCCTCGCCACCTCCGCGATCGTCGCGTTCACCCTGCTGGTGTACCTCGCGCAGGTCATCCAGACCGGTGACCTCTGGAACCCGGACAACGCGCGCCTCGTCGCCGACGGCGCCCTGTTCGGGCCGGCGGTCGCCGACGGGGAGTGGTGGCGGCTGCTGACGGCAGGCTTCCTGCACGCCAGCCCGATCCACGTGGGCTTCAACATGTACCTGCTCTGGTTCCTCGGCGGCGCCCTCGAGCGCTATGCCGGGACCGGCCGGTTCCTCGTCGTCTACGTCACGTCGATCCTGTGGGGCTCGGTCGGCGCGCTCCTGCTCGATCCGAACGCCTACACCCTCGGCGCGTCGGGCGGCGTCTTCGGCCTGATGGCGGCCCTCTACCTGCTGGAGCGCCAGCGCGGCGTGGCGCTGCTCGGGTCGAGCGTCGGGATGCTGCTCGTCCTGAACCTCGTCATCACGTTCGTGCTGCCGGGGATCTCGATCGGCGGCCACATCGGCGGGATCGTCGGGGGCGCCGCCGCCGGGTTCGTGCTGTCGGGCTTCGGCCGGGGGCACCTCGCCTACGGCCGCCTGAGCCCGCAGATCTACGCCGCGATCACCCTCCTGATGGTCGGCGCCGTCGTCGCGGGCGTCGTGGTGGCGGGGGCGGGCTAGCCGAGCTCGTCGACGCGCTCGATCAGCCCGGCCACGAGGCGCACCGACGCGTCGATGTCGTCGGGGTGGCAGGCCTCCACGCTGGAGTGCACGTAGCGCGTCGGGATCGAGACGCAGCCCGCGACCGATCCCTCGCCCGCGAGCTGCAGGCTTCCGGTGTCGGTCCCGCCCTTGTTCGCCACGTGGAACTGGTGGGGGATGCCGGCCTCCTCCGCGATCCGGGTGAGCAGCTCCACCAGGGCGTGGGAGCCGATCGCGCTGGCGTCCATGACCCGGATCGCCGTGCCCTTCCCGAGGCGCGTGCTCGGACCGCTGGTCGGCGTGCCGGGGCCGTCGTTCGCCGGGCAGGTGTCGATCGCGAGGGCGATGTCCGGCCGGATCCGGGTGGCGGCGACCCGCGCGCCGCGCAGCCCGACCTCCTCCTGGACCGTGGCCGTCGCGACGACCTCGGCGGGCGAGCGGCCGGCGCGGCGCAGGGCCTCGATCATCACGTAGACGCCGACGCGGTCGTCGAGGGCCTTGCCGGTCACGAGGTCGCCGAGGGCGCGCACCTCGCGGATGCGCGTCGCGCCGTCGCCGGGCCGCACCAGCTCCCGGACGCGCTCGCCCGGCAGGCCGAGGTCGATGGCGAGGTCCGTCACCTCGATGTTCTTCCCGCGGTCCTTCGCGTCGAGCAGGTGGACCGGCGTCATGCCGACGACGCCCTCCAGGTCCTCGCGCCCGTGCACCCGCACCCGCTGTCCCACGAGCGTCCGCGCGTCCCAGCCGCCGACGGGGATGACGCGCAGGTAGCCGCGCTCCTCGACGTGGGTGACCATCAGCGAGATCTCGTCCATGTGGGCGGCGAGCATCAGGCGCGGCCCGTCGCCGTCGCGGATGCCGGAGAGGTTGCCGAGGGGGTCGGTCTCGACCCGGTCGCAGAGGGCCTCGAGCTCGGGCGCGACCACGGCGCGCACGCGCTCCTCGCGCCCCGACGGACCGGACGCCTCGGCGAGGGCGCGCAGCAGTGGGAGGTTCATGACCGCGAACCCTAGTCACCGTTCTGCCACCCTGCCGGGGTGCTCCACCTCGACTCCGTGTCGCTCGCCTTCGGCCCGCGCACCGTCCTCCGCGACGTCTCCCTGATCGTCCCCGACGACGCCCGCATCGGCGTGGTCGGGCCGAACGGCATCGGCAAGTCCACCCTGATGCGGGTGATGGCGGGGCTGCAGGCCCCCGACGAGGGCACCGTGCTGCGCGTCCCGCCGGCGCTGCGGGTCGGGCTGCTCGACCAGCGCGGCCGCCCGGCCGCCGACGAGACCGTCGCGCAGCACCTCGCCCGGCGCACCGGCGTGGCCGACGCGGAGGCGCGCCTCGACGCCCTGACGGCGGCGCTCGCGGACGACCCCGGCCGCGTCGACGAGTACTCCGAGGCCCTCGACGCCTTCCTCGCCCTCGGCGGCGACGACCTCGCGGCGCGCGCGGGGGCGGCGATGACGGAGGTCGGCCTGTCGCCGGACCGCCTCGGCCTGCCGATGGGCGCCCTCTCGGGAGGCCAGGCGGCGCGGGTGGGCCTCGCGGTGCTGGTCCTCGCCCGCGTCGACCTGCTGCTGCTCGACGAGCCGACGAACGACCTCGACTTCGGCGGCCTCGACATCCTCGAGCGGCTCGTCGACGCCCACCGCGGCGCCGTCGTCACCGTCTCCCACGACCGGGCGTTCCTCGACCGGTGCGCCCGCCGGATCGTGGAGGTGGTGGAGCCGAGCCACGAGGTGCGCGAGTACGCCGGCGGGTGGACGGACTACGTCGCCCAGCGCGACCAGGCCCGCGCGCGCCAGTACGAGGCCCACGGCCGGTACGCGGGGGAGCGGGGTCGCCTCGAGGACCGCATGCGGCGCCAGCGCGCCTGGTCGGAGGAGGGCGTCAAGAAGGAGAAGAAGCGCCCGAAGGACCCCGACAAGATCGGCCGCGCGATGCGGGCGGAGCGCTCCGAGCAGCAGACGTCGAAGGTGCGGGCGACCGAGCGGGCGATGGAGCGGCTCGACGTGGTCGAGAAGCCGTGGGAGGGCTGGCGCCTGCAGCTGCGGCTGGCGTCGGGCCGCGGGGGCGGCGACGTCGTCGCGGTGCTGGAGGAGGCCGTCGTGCGACGGGGGTCGTTCCGCCTCGGGCCCGTCGACCTCGACGTCCGCCGCGGCGACCGGCTCGTGGTGACCGGCCCGAACGGGGGCGGAAAGAGCACGCTGATCGGCGCCCTGCTGGGGCGCATCCCCCTCGACTCCGGCGCGGGGCGCACCGGGCCCTCGATCGTCGTCGGCGAGATCGAGCAGGAGCGCACGGCGTTGTCCGGCGCGCCGCGCCTGCTCGACGCGGTGATGGAGCGCGCCGGCCTGCGCGCCGAGGAGGCCCGCACGCTGCTCGCCAAGTTCTCGCTCGACGCGGACCGCGTGGAGCGGCCGGCCGACCAGCTGTCGCCGGGGGAGCGCACCCGCGCCCTGATGGCCGTCCTCGCGGCGCGCGAGGTGACCTGCCTCGTGCTCGACGAACCCACGAACCACCTCGACCTCGAGGCGATCGAGCAGCTCGAGGAGGCCCTCGGCGACTACGAGGGCACCCTCATCCTGGTCACGCACGACCGGCGGATGCTGGAGCGGGTCGCGGTGACGCGGCGCATCGAGGTGCGCGACGGCGTGGTGACCGAGCGCGCCGCCCCGGTGGCCTCCGGGGCCTAGCCCCGGGCGCGGCGCAGGCCCGCCTCCCAGAGGGCGGCGGCGTCGCGGTCGGCGGCGCGCAGGGCGGCCTCGAGGGCCGCGACGTCGGCGGCGATCGTGGCGAGGCTGTCGTCGAGCCCGCGCGCCGCGGCGTGGCGGGCGGCCGCCTCGGCGCGGATCAGGGCGTCGCGGAGGTCCTGGCGTGCGGCCTCGCGGGCGTGCAGGGCCCGGGCCGTCCCGTCGAGGCGCGGGTCGCGGGGCCCGCCGCCCGTCCCCGCCGGGGCGGCGTCGCCCAGGTCGCCGAGGGGCTCGCGGGCGACCGCCGCCGCCCACGCCCCCTCGGGACCCGCGACGCCGGCGCGGATGATCCCGAGCGCCCGCCACGTGCTCGCCCCGAAGCCGGGCAGCACCACCCGGCCGGGGCCGTCGGGCGCCAGCTCGCCGGCGAGCAGCAGCTCGTCGACGGCGGCGCGGGCCGCCTCGACGCGGGCGCGCCGCGCGGCCCGCGGCCCCGGCTCCGGGCCGGGGCCGTCGAAGGGGCCCTCGGCGCCGGCGGCGGCGACGGCGGCGTCGAGCGCACCGCGGGCGGCCGGGTCGCCCTCGACGACCGCGGCGAGCCGGTCGGCGTCGAGCGCCCACGGGGGACCGCCCGCCGCGGCCCGGCGGCCGACCTCCACGCGGGCGGCCCGCAGCACACGCGCCGCGAGCGGCGTCACCCGATGGTGAGGACCAGCTTGCCGAAGTGCTCCCCGGCCTCCTCGCGGGCGTGCGCGTCGCCGGCCTCGGCCAGGGGCCGGACGGAGTCGATCACCGGCGCCCACCCACCGGTCCGCACCGCGGCGAGGAGCCCGGCGAAGTCGCGGGGGCTCCCCATCGTCGTGCCGAGCAGGGAGACCTGGCCCATCGTGACGGGCCGGACCATCAGCTCGACCTTGCCGCCGCCGGTGCCGCCGAAGACCACGACGCGTCCGCCGGGCCGGACGCTGCCGATGCTGTCGGCCCACGTCGAGCCGACGGAGTCGACCACGACGTCCACGCCGCCACCGGAGGCCTCCTTCACCTCCGACACCCAGTCCCCGCCGGTGTAGTCGAATCCCGCCGCCGCGCCCATCTCGCGGGCGCGCGCCAGCTTCTCGCCGGAGGACGACGTCACGATCACGCGGCACCCGGCCTGGAGGGCGAGGTGCAGCGCGATGGTCGCCACGCCGCCGCCGATCCCGATGATCAGGACCGTCTCGCCGGGCCGGACCTGCGCCCGGCTGACGAGCGCGCGGTAGGCGGTGAGCCCGGCGAGCGGCAGGGCGGCCGACTCCTCCCACGAGAGGCGGGAGGGCCGCGGCAGCACGTTCTCGGCCGGCACCTTCACCATCTCCGCGTAGGTGCCGTCGTCGGGGCCGCCGAGGATCCGGAAGCCCGGCGCGGGGGCGGCCTCGCCGCCGCCCCATCCGAGCGAGGGGAGCACCACGACCTCGTCGCCCTCGGCGATCCCGGTGACGCCCGCGCCGACGGCGTGGACGACCCCGGCGCCGTCGGAGCCGGGGATCACCGGCAGGGGGCTCGGTGCGATCCCCTTGCGCAGGAAGACGTCGCGCCGGTTCAGGGCGGCGGCGCGGAGGGCGACGACGACCTCGCCGGGCCCGGCCACGGGGTCGGGTGCGGACCCGACCCGGAGCACCTCGGGGCCACCGGTCTCGGTCAGGACGATCGCGTTCACCACGTACCTCCGGGGATGTGGGCGGGCGCCGTCAGCCTACGGCCGGGGGCGGCGCGTCGCCCACCGTGATCGGGGGCGCCGCGACGTCCGGCCGCGGGTCGCCGGCGTCCCACGCGGCGAACGCCCGGACGAGGTCGTCGGTGGCGTCCCGCCACGCCGAGATGTCGACGCCCATGTACCCGGGCGGGGCGTCCCGCAGGTTCGCCAGCGCCCGCCCGAGCAGCACGCGGGCGCCGTGGGGGTTGCCGCGCCGGTGGTGCTCGAACGCGACCGACCACTGGATGAGCCCCTGCAGGAACCGCATCGGCAGCGCGTCGGAGCGGCGCCACACCGCCTCGAGCGTCTCGTGGGCGTCGAAGAAGCGGCCCGCGGCGTAGAGCTCGGCGAACCCGGTGAGCGCGCGGTGCCGCGCCCCGTCGTCCACCGCCGGGCGGTCAGGCCGCGGGCGGCCGCGTCGCCTCGAGCAGGCCGAACGGGTCGATGCGCTCGCCGCCGCGCTCCCAGGCGACCCGCACCGCGCCCGCCCCCGTGCCGAGGTGGGCCCCCGGCGCGACGGCCGCGCCCTCCGCGACGCCCGGCTCGTAGGCCGCGAGCGGCCCGTAGCCGAGGCGGTCCCCGCCGGCCGTCTCGATCCAGAAGGCGATCCCGGCCTCGCGCTCGGCGGGGTCGGCGCCGCGCAGGACGCCGGCGGCCATCGCGACAACGGCGTCGCCGGGCGCGCTGGTGATGACGACGGCGCACTGGTGGCGCCCGCCGTCGCACGTGTCGGGGCCGGCGTCGGCGAACCCGTCGCGGTAGGCGGCGGGGGCGCCCGGGGCGAGGGCCAGGGGGAAGACGAAGCCGTCGATGACGGCGGGGGCGCCCGTCGCCGGGTCGCCGCCCTCGGCGGGACCGGGGCCGGCGGCGCGCGGCGGCGCACCGCCCCATGCCGTCACGACCGGCGGGCCGGCGGGGGCGGCGGCGCCCGCGGGGGGCGCGAGGGCCGGCCCACCGGCGCATGCGGGCACGGCGTCCTGGCTCGCCGTCAGCACGGGGCGCGCCGGGTCGCCGCCGAGGGCGGCGTAGTAGGTGCCGACGCCGGTGGTCCAGTGGGCGTTGAGGCCGCCCGGGTCGTTCGCGGCGCCGAGCGGGGCCCACTTCGCGCCGATGGCGTCCAGGGTCGTCCGGCCCTCGGCGAGGTAGTAGGCGCCGAGGGTGGAGGCGGCCCGCCGGATCGCGGCCTCCTCCGAGGCGAACGCGATGCCGGGGCCCAGCCCGAAGGCGTTGCGGATCGCCTGCGACGGCACGTAGGTCTCGAGCATCGTCTCGTGCGCGGCGATGGCGACCAGCGCGCGCGGGTCGAGGCCCTCCGCGGACGCCGCCGCGACGAACGTCGCGCCCTCGCCGGCGAGGGGGCTCGCGGCCCGCTCCAGCATGGCGTCGATGCCGGCGGCGTCGCCCGGGGCGAGGCAGGTCATGTGCGCGACGACGCCCGCGGTCTGCGCGCCCGCGGGGACGGCGGCGGCTCCCACGAGGGCGGCGGATCCCGCCAGGGCCGCGAGGACGGTGCGAGCGCGCATCGGCCGGGAGTGTAGGGCAGGTGCGCGCCGTCACCCCGCGACGGTGGTCGCGCCGCCGCTACCCTCCCGGGCATGGCGGTGGACCACGACGCGCGGCGGCGCCGGATCGGCTGGGCCCTGGTGGTGCTCGCCCTGCTGCTCTTCGTGGTGCAGATGACGGCGCTGGCCCTCGGCTCGCTCGAGGTCGCCGGCCTCATCTTCCTCGTCTACGTCGCCGGGTGGTTCGCCCTGCGCTCGTACCAGCGCCGCCACACCTGAGGGGCCGTCACCGCACGACGCTGAGGGTGATGCCGTCACCGACGGTCAGCAGGCTCGTCACGAGCCGCGGGTGCCCGAGGGCGACCCGCGTGAACGCCACCAGCGCCGCCGTGGTGGGGTCGTGGTCGTCGGGCGGCAGTGCCACCCGGCCGGAGGAGAGGACGTTGTCGGCCACCACCATGCCGCCGGGGCGGACGAGCCGCACGGCGTGCTCCAGGTACGCCACGTAGCCGCCCTTGTCGGCGTCGATGTAGCAGAGGTCGTAGGCCCTGTCGGCGAGTCCGGGGAGGGTGTCGCCCGCCGGTCCGCGGTGCACCGTCACGCGGTCGCCGACGCCCGCCCTGCGCAGGAAGTCCTCGGCGCGGTCCGCCCGGGCCGGGTCGGCCTCGAGCGTGTCGATGTGCCCACCGGGGGCGAGGCCGCGCGCCATCCACGCCGCCGAGGTGCCGACGAAGGTGCCGACCTCCAGCACCCGCCGCCCGCCGGTGGCGCGCGTCAGCACCTCCAGCAGGGCCCCGAGGTCGGGGTGGGTCATCATGACCTCGTCGGGGTCGCCGTCCATCTCGTGGTGGAGCGCCGCGATCTCGTCGGGCACCCGCGCCAGGCCGTCGAGGTGGTCCCCGAGGGCCTCGTCGATCACCAGCCGGTCGCTCGCCACCGTCACCTCCGTCCGAGAGTCGCCAGGCCCGACAGGGCCCACGCGCCGAGCACGGTCACCAGGCCCGCCACCGCCAGCATCCCGGGCCACAGCTCGTCCCACCCCAGCGTCCCGAGCTCGGCGGCGCGGGACGCCTCGATCAGGTACGTCACCGGGTTGTAGTCGGCGACGTGGCCGAGCCAGCCGGTCAGCACCTCGCGCGGCGCGTACGCCACCGAGGTGAACACCGACAGGAACACCACCACCTGCATCAGGGGGGCGGCCTGGATGGTGCGGGTGCGGAACGCGACCCCCATCGCCCAGCACGCCGTCGCCGCCGAGAAGCCCATCGCGAGCCCGTAGACCGTCAGCGTCCCGCCGACCCCCGGCAGCCCGACGCCGCCGATCAGCCCGGCGGTGAGCACGACGGTGGTCGTGAAGAGGCTCCGCGCGATCGCGGCCGCGAGGGGGCCGGTGATGAGGGTGATGCGGGGGGCGGGGCTCGCGACGAGGCGGTCGACGAACCCGCCCTCGATGTCGCGCGCCATCGTCATCCCGGCGTTGATGCCGGCGAAGCCGGCGCCCATCACCGTGGCGAGGGGGATCGTGAACGCCAGGTAGGAGGCGCCGTCGAACACCGGCAGCAGCGAGATGCCGCGGAAGGCGCCGGCGGTCGCCACCAGGATGAACAGCGGCATGATCAGCGACGGCAGGAACACCGACGGCATCCGCCGCACCAGGATGAGGCTGCGCCAGGCGAGGCCCGCGCTGACGGTGGCGGCGTGCCTCACGTGTCGCCCCCGAGGCGCCGCCGGAACGCGGAGTGGCACCCGGCGAGCGACGCCGCCGCCATCACGACCACGACGCCCAGGCCCATCAGCGTGACCCGCGCGTCGACGCCGTCGATCACCTGCTCCCGCATCGCCTCGACCAGGTAGGAGATCGGGTTCGCGTCGGCGACGACCTTGAACCAGCCGGTCATGGTCTCGCGGGGGAAGAACGCCGACGAGAAGAACAGGAGCGCGAAGAAGAGGGGGAAGGTCCCCTGCACCGACTCCGCCGACCCGCTGCGCAGCGCCAGCACGATCCCGAGGCCGCTGATCGCGACGGCGAGCAGCGCGGCGAGGACCAGCAGCACCGCCACGCCGGCGACGCCCCCCTGCACGCGCGCGCCGAACGCGACGCCGAGGGAGACGAACAGCACGGTCTGGATCATCGCGACGGCGACGCCGCCGGCGAGGCGCCCCACGAGGATCGCGGTGCGCGACACGGGCGACGCGACGAGCCGGTCGAAGAACCCGCCCTCGATGTCGAGGGCGAACGCGGCGCCGGCGGTCGTGCCGCCGATCAGGATCCCCTGCAGCACGGCCCCGGCGAGCGCGAAGTCGAGGAACCCCCGGACCGGCGGGAACCCGGGGATCGTGCCGGGCGCCGCGCCGAACGACCCCGTGAAGATCGCGAGCAGCACCAGGGGGAAGAACAGGCCGGGCACGAGGGCCTGGGGCGTCCGCAGGGTCCCGATGACCGACCGCCGCGCCAGGGCCGCCGTCTGTGTGAGGGCGAGCCTCACGGCGCGGCCGCGACGGGCGGGCCGCCCGGGTCGGCGGCCTCGTCCCCCTCGAGGCGCCGCCCGGTCTTCGCCGCGAACACGTCGTCGAGGGTCGGCCGCGCCACGTCGAGCCCGGCGGGCACGACCCCCGCCGCGTCGAGGGCGCGGACCACGGCGGGCAGCGCGCCGGCGCCGCCCGGCAGGCGCACCGCGACGACGCCGGGGCGGGCCGGGACGGGCGCGCCGAAGGGGGAGAGGGCGGAGGCCGCGCGGTCGTGGTCGGCGGGGTCCGCGAGGGCGATCTCGAGCGTCGGGTCGCCGACCTCGGCCTTCAGCGCCTCGGGTGTCCCCTCCGCGACGATCCGGCCGCCGTCGATGATCCCGACCCGCCCCGCGAGCTGGTCGGCCTCCTCCAGGTACTGGGTGGTGAGGAACACCGTCGTCCCCGACTCGCGGTTCAGGCGGCGGACCTCGTCCCACAGGGTCAGGCGGGAGATCGGGTCGAGCCCCGTCGTGGGCTCGTCGAGGAACAGCACCTCGGGCTCGTGGACGAGGGCGAGCGCCAGGTCGAGGCGGCGCCGCATGCCGCCCGAGTAGGTGCCGACGCGGCGGTCCGCGGCGCCGACCAGGTCGACCCGCTCCAGCAGCTCGACCGCACGGTCGCGGCCGTGGCGCCGGTCGAACCCGTGCAGCACCGCCTGCAGGTGCAGCAGCTCGCGGCCCGTCATGTACGGGTCGATCGCGGCGTCCTGCAGCGCGACGCCGATGCTGCGGCGCACCGCGCCGGGGTCCCCGACGAGGTCGTGCCCCGCGACGCGCGCGCGGCCGCCGGTGGGGCGCAGCAGGGTCGCGAGCATCCGCACCGTGGTGCTCTTGCCGGCGCCGTTCGGGCCGAGGAAGCCGTAGACCTCGCCGCGCCCGACGGCGAGGTCGACGCCGTCGACCGCGCGGATGCCGCCTTTGAACTCCCGCTCGAGGCCCTCCGCCTCGACCGCGTGCCCCTCGGCCATCGGAAGACCTCCCGTCGCGACGCCCCGGAGGAGGCTAGCGCCCGCCCGCGCGGGGTGCCTGGGACACGCCCGGCGGTGTCGCTACCATCCCGTGATGCCCGAGGGGATCCCCCGATACGACGGTCAGGCCGAACGCCTCGCGCGACTGCGCGAGGAGGTCGAGTCGGCCCTGCAGCAGCGGGACCTCGCGACCGATGAGGAGCGCGGCGACGGCCACCACCACCCGGCGGAGGCCGCGACCGACGCGGAGCTGCGCGAGCGGGAGCTCCGGGCCCAGCTGCGCTGGCGCGAGCGCGAGGCGCGCCTGCGCGCGGCGCTCGACGCGATCGACGCGGGGACCTACGGGATCTGCGTGGACTGCGGCGCCGAGATCCCCGAGGGGCGGCTGAGGGCGCTGCCCGACTCGGTGCGCTGCGTCCCCTGCCAGCGGGTCGCGTCCCGCAGGGCGTAGTCCCCGGTCGCGCGCACCGGCCGCGCGACGCCCCGGCAGGCCGCGACGATCACCGCCCACACGAGGGCGGCGATGCTCACGTGCACGACGACCACCTGCCACGGCAGGCCGTTGCGGTACTGGTACTCGCCGACGGCGATCTGCAGGGCGACGAGGGGGAGGGCGAGCGCGGCGAGGCGGGCGGTGAGCCGGTCGACCCCGCCCTCGCGGGCGACCCAGGCGATCAGCACCGCCGCCAGGACGGTGAAGACGATCGCCGCCCGGACGTGCACCTGCAGGGCGAGCAGCAGGTCGCCGAAGCGCTTGGTGACGTCGTCGTCGCCGCTGTGCGGCCCGGCGGCGGTCACGATCACCCCCGTCACGACCACCACCGCCGCGCTGAGGGTCGTGAGCACGGCCAGCACCCCCCGCCGGGGGCTCCACTCCCGGGTGACGCCGTCGCGGTGGTCGCGGGCGCCGAGGGCGAGGAGCGTGCCGCAGCCGAGGGCCGCGATCGACACGAGGAAGTGGGAGCCGACGGCGAGGGGGTGCAGGCCCGAGAGCACGGTCACCGCCCCGAGGGGCATCTGCACCACGCAGGCGGCGGCGGCGCCGAGCGCCCACCGGTGCAGCGCGGCCGGGGCGCCGGGCAGCCGCCGGGCGACGAGCCACGTCCCGATGGCGACGAGGCCGACGACGCCCGAGAGCAGGCGGTTGGTGTACTCGATGGCCGCGTGACCGGCGGCGGCCGGCACGACGCCGCCGTCGCAGAGCGGCCAGTCGGGGCAGCCCAGCCCCGACGCCGTCAGGCGCACGATCGCCCCGCTCGGCACGACCACCCAGAGCAGGGCCATGGTGACGAGGGCGAGGCGGGCGAAGGCGGAGGGGGTCCGCAGGCGTCGCAGCAGGTCGCGCATCGGGACCATCGTAGCCCCGCGGGCCGCCGGGCCGGGGGTGTCAAGATCCCCGGATGGCCGAGCCCGACGACCCCATCGTGCCGCCGCCGCCCGCCCCCGGGCACCGGCGCGCGGGCACGATCGCCGGCCTCGTGCTCATCGCGGTGGCGGTGGCGGTGGCGGTGGCGTTCGGCCTCGGGCGCGCCGACGACCCGGGGCGGATCGTGACGGAGGTCGTCGGGGTGCACGACGCCGGCACCCGCGGCGACACCCCCCTGCCGGAGCTCGGCGACACCGGGTTCGCCGGCTTCGCGGCCCGCGACGGGTGGACGCCCGTCGGGGCGCGCACCGACGACCTCGAGGGGCGCCGCGCCGTGACGGTGTTCTGGGAGCGCGCCGGCCGGCGGATCGCCCACACCACCGTGTCGGGCGACCCGGTGGACGCCCCGTCGGGGGCGCGCCGGACGGGGCGGCGCGGGATCCTCCTGCGCAGCTTCGAGGCCGACGGGCGGGTGGCCGTCACCTGGACCGAGGGGGGCCGCACGGCGGTGATCTCGTCGGTCGGCGTGTCGCGGGCCGCGCTCTACAACCTCGCCGGCGGCAGACCCCTCCGTTAGAGGGGCGCCGACGCCCCCGAACCCCCTGCCCGGGGGGTAAGGCGCGGGCCCGTGCGTGCCGACGTGACGTATGTCACCACCGCCACGTACCGGAGCCCCCGATGGTCGTCCGCCAGTTCCGCCTCGCCGCGAGCAGCTTCGTCCTCACCTCCTTCGCGATCGTGGCGTTGCACGTCCTCCTGAAGTAGGTCCCGGCCCGCGGCCGCGACGGCCGGGTGGTGGTACCGTCGCCGCCGTGCGCGCACCGTCGTGGCTCGTCGGCCTCCTCATCGCGGCCGCCGCCCTCCTGACCCCCACGGCGGCCCTGGCGCACGCCACCGCGCGCGTGTCCGAGCCCCCCGCCGGGGCGACCGTCGCGACCGCGCCGGACGAGGTGCGCCTGGTGCTGTCCGCACCGGTCGAGGACGAGTTCCTGACCCTGCGGGTCACGACCCCGGCGGGGGACGAGGTCTCGGGCGGGTCCCGCCGCGACCCGTTCGACCCCCGGGCGATCCTCGCCCCGGTCGCGGTGCCCGCGGGGACGGACGGCCTGGTCGTGACGTGGCGGGTCCTGTCGCGGGACGGGCACGCCACCGGGGGCGTCTACGGCATCGGCATCGGCGCGCCCGCACCGGACACCGGCGCGGTCGCCTCGCCGGTGCGCTCCGACCTCGTGCCGTTCGGGGTGCTCGCGCGCCTGCTGATGCTCGTCGCGCCCCTCGGGCTCCTCGGGTTGATCGCCCTCGCGGCGGGGGTCGTCGGGCCGGCGGTGGTCGCGGGCGGCATCGGCCCCCCGGGGGAGTCGCCGTCGGTGCGGGCCTCGGTGCGCGCGCGCGCCGCGGAGGCGGTCCTCGGGGCCACGCACGGCTGGTGGCGCGCCTGGTACGCGCTGACCGCGGCGTGGGCCCTCGCGCTGGTGCTCGTGCCGGTCGCCGCCCTCTGGGCCCTGCGGGAGGGGCCGGGCGGCCTCGGCGACCTGCTCGGCGGGACGTCCCTCGGCGACGCGTGGCGCCTGCAGCTCGCGGGGCTCGTCGTCACGGCGGTGGCGGTGCTCGTCGCCCGCCGCGCGACGGGGCCGGGCGGCCTGCCCGACGCGCCGCTCGCGGCCGTCGGCCTGGCGTTCGGGCCGGTCGCCGCGCTGTACGCGATCAGCGCCTCGGGGCACGCCTCCACGGGCGGTGACCGCACCCTCAACATCGGCATCGACCTGCTGCACAACGTCGCGACCGCCGCGTGGATCGGGGGCCTGCTGGGGCTCGCCGTGCTGGTCTCGCCCGCGGTCGCCGCCCTCGGGGCCGACGACCGCACCCGCCTCGCCGCGGCCGTCGTGGTCCGCTTCTCCGCCCTCGCCCTGACCGCCGTCGCGGTGCTGGTGGTGACGGGGGTCTACCGCGCGCTGGCGGAGGTGTCGCCGGACGACCTGCTCGACACGGGCTACGGCCGCGCGCTGCTCGTGAAGCTCGGCCTCTTCGCCGTGCTGCTCGTCGGCGGGGCGTACAACCGGATGGTCGTGCACCCGCGCCTCGAGCGCGCCGCCCTCGGCCTCGACCCGGACGACCGCGGGGGCGCCGCCGCGCTGCGCGTCAGCGTGCGCGCCGAGCTCGTCGCCGCCGGGGTCCTGCTGGTGGCGGTCGCGGTGCTGATCAGCCTCGCCCCACCGGGGTGAGGCTGGGTCGCTAGGGTTGGGACGATGATCGACGACGCCACCGTCCGTCACGTCGCCCGCCTGGCGCGACTGCACCTCGACCCCGACGAGGAGACCCGGATGGGCGTCGAGCTCTCCGGAATCCTCGCGCACGTCGACGCGATCCAGGCGCTCGACCTGGACCACGTGGCGCCGACGACGCACGTGATCTCGCTGGAGAACGTGATGCGCGACGACGTGCCGCGCCCGAGCCTGCCGGTCGAGGAGGCGCTGCGGGAGGCGCCCGAGGTCGTGGAGGACCGCTTCGCGGTCGTGAAGTTCGACTCGTGAGCGCCCCGCACGAGCTGACGGCGCACGAGGCCGTGCGCGCGCTCCACGCGGGCGAGGTCCCCGCCACGGAGATGGTCGAGGCCCACCTCGAGCGGGCGCAGGCCGACCGGTGGGGCAGCTTCCTCGCCGTCGACGCGGAGCGGGCGATGGCCCGGGCGCGGGAGATCGACGCGATGCCGGAGCGCCCGCCGCTCGGCGGCGTCCCCATCGCCGTCAAGGACGCCCTGTCGACGCGCGACCTCACCACCACGGCGGGGTCGCGGATCCTCGAGGGCTTCCGCCCGCTCTACACCGCGACGTGCGTGGACCGCCTGGAGCGGGCCGGCGCGATCGTGATCGGCAAGACCAACATGGATGAGTTCGCCATGGGGTCGAGCACCGAGAACTCGGCGTACCAGCTGACCCGCAACCCGTGGGACGAGGGGCGAGTCCCGGGCGGCTCGAGCGGCGGCTCGGCGGCGTCGGTCGCGGCCTACCAGGCGCCGTGGTCGCTGGGCAGCGACACCGGCGGCTCCATCCGCCAGCCCGCCGCGCTCTGCGGCATCGTCGGCATGAAGCCGACGTACGGCGCGGTGTCGCGTTACGGGCTGATCGCCTTCGCCTCGTCCCTCGACCAGGTCGGGCCGTTCGCCCGCACGGTGTCCGACGCCGCGCTGCTGCTCTCCCACATCGTGGGGCGCGACCCGATGGACTCGACCTCCCTCGACTGGCCCGAGCCGATCGCGGTGCCGACGGCGCGCGACCTCACGGGCGTGCGGTTCGGCGTGGTGGAGGAGCTGATGGGGGAGGGCGTCGAGCCGGGCGTGCGCGCTGCGGTGGACGCCGCGATCGGCCTCGTCACGGACCTCGGCGGCACGGTCGAGCAGGTCAGCCTGCCGACGAGCGAGCACGGGGTCGCCACCTACTACCTGATCGCCCCCGCGGAGTGCTCGGCGAACCTCGCCCGCTTCGACGGCATCCGGTACGGGCCGCGCCTCGACGGCGCGAACGACATCCTCGAGCACTACGAGCAGACCCGTGGGCGGGGCTTCGGCCCCGAGGTGAAGCGGCGCATCATGCTCGGCACGTACGCGCTGGCGTCGGGGTACTACGACGCCTACTACCTGCGGGCGCAGAAGGTGCGCACCCTGATCCGCGACGACTTCCAGAAGGCGTTCTCGCGCGTGGACTTCCTGATCTCCCCGACGTCGCCGTCGGTGGCGTTCCCGATCGGCGAGCGCGTCTCCGACCCGCTGGCGATGTACCTCTCCGACGTCTGCACGATCCCGGTGAGCCTGGCGGGCATCCCGGCGATCTCGATCCCGTGCGGCCTCGCCGACGGCCTGCCGGTCGGCCTGCAGATCGCGGGCCCGGCGTTCAGCGAGAACGCCCTGTTCGACGCGGCCCACGCCTTGGAGGGCGCGATCGGCTTCGACCCGTCCCCGCCGGGGGTCCGGTGAGCACGCCCACCGGCTGGGAGCCGGTGATCGGCATCGAGATCCACGTCCAGCTCGCGACGCGGACGAAGATGTTCTGCGGGTGCGCCCTCAGCTTCGGCGACCGCCCGAACACCCACACCTGCCCGGTCTGCCTCGCCCACCCGGGGGCCCTGCCGGTGCTGAACCGGGAGGCCGTCCGCCTCGCGATCATCACGGGCCTCGCGCTCGGGTGCGACATCGCCCCGCGGTCCGAGTTCCACCGCAAGAACTACTTCTATCCGGACCTCTCGAAGGCGTACCAGATCTCCCAGTACGACGAGCCGATCTGCATCGGCGGGAGGGTGGAGGTGCTGACGCCGGACGGGGGCTTCCCCGTCGGGATCACCCGCGCCCACCTGGAGGAGGACGCCGCGAAGCTGGTGCACGCCGGCGCCGACGGCCGCCGCGCCGGGGCGCAGGGGTCGAGCGTCGACTTCAACCGCGGCGGGACCCCGCTCCTCGAGATCGTGACGGAGCCGGACCTGCGCACCGCGGCCCAGGCGGGCGCCTTCCTGCGCCAGCTGCGGGCGACGCTCCGGGCGCTCGGGGTGAGCGACTGCAACATGGAGGAGGGCTCGATGCGGGCCGACGCGAACGTCAGCGTGCGGCGCGCCGGGACCACGGGCCTCGGGACGAAGACCGAGCTGAAGAACATGAACAGCTTCCGCTTCCTGGAGCGCGGCATCGACGCCGAGATCGCGCGGCAGGTGGCGATCCTCGAGGACGGCGGGGAGATCGAGCAGGAGACCCTGCACTTCGATCCCGAGTCGGGCGACATCCACTCCCTCCGCAGCAAGGAGGAGGCCCACGACTACCGGTACTTCCCGGAGCCGGACCTCGTGGACGTCGTGCCGGACCGCGCCTGGGTCGAGGAGCTCCGCGCCGGGCTCCCGGAGGTGCCCGTCGACCGCCGGCGCCGGTGGATGGACGAGCTCGGCCTGAGCTACGACGACGCGGAGGTGCTCTCCGAGCCGGCGGAGCTGGCGGCCTACTTCGAGGAGGTCGCGGCGGCGGCGGACCCGCAGTCGGCGGCGAACTGGGTGCGCGGCGAGCTGCGGGCGCAGCTGCGCGAGCGCGGCCAGGAGCCGTGGGAGAGCGCCGTCACCCCGGCGCACCTCGCGGAGCTGATCTCCCTCATCGGCGACCGGACGCTGTCGGTGCCGCTCGCGAAGGAGGTCCTCGCCGAGGTGGCCGCCACCGGGTCCGCCCCGCGCGCGGTCGTGGAGGAGAAGGGCCTCGGTCAGATCTCCGACGAGGGCGAGCTGGTCGCCCTCGTGGAGAGGCTGATCGCCGACAACCCGGCCCAGGCGCAGCAGCTGCGCGAGGGCAAGGACAAGCTCGTCGGGTTCTTCGTCGGCCAGGCCATGAAGGCCACCGGCGGCCGCGCCGACCCCGCCCGGGTCGGCGAGCTCGTGCGGGAGCGGACGGGCAGCTGACCCCGGGTCAGGTGCCGAGCAGCCCCTCGACGCCCTCCGCCGCCCGCACCGGGTTGTACTCGCGGATCTCGTACTCGGAGTAGCCGGCCACGTGGAAGGGGTCCTGGCGGACCATCTCCCACATCGCGTCGATGCTCTCCCCCCGGGCGAGGATGAGCCCGCCGATGAGCGGCTCCTCCCGCGCGGTCAGCAGGATCCGGTCCTTGTTCGCGCCGATCCAGGCCTTGTGCTCCTCGAGGAGCGTGTCGACCTGCTCGGCGGGGACGGTGTAGCGGGCCATCAGGACGAACACGTGGGCCTCCCGGCCTCGGGGACGGTCAGGGGATCGGCTCCCAGACGAGCTCGGCGACGTCGATGACGAAGTCGACGGCGGCGCCGACGACCTTCCGGGCCTCGACCGGCCCGCCCGCGCGGGGACGGAACTCGCCGGTGCCGACGCAGACGACGTCGTTGAGCCAGGAGTACCGCTCGTCGCCGGTGACGTGGGTGATCGCGACGACGATCTGGCGGTTCTCCGGCGGGTACGGCCGGGCGAAGCCGCGGACGTCGAAGACGATCACGGCCCCGTCGTCGGTCTCGATGGCGCCCTGGATGTCGGGCAGCGCCGTCTTGTCGACCCGGGAGCGCGGGTGGTTCGCACCGGTCAGGCGGCCGGTCACCCGGCCCTCCACGGTGCCGTCGGCGACGAAGAAGTAGTGCCCCTCGCTGCCGGCCTCGCCCTCGAGCAGGGTGCCCCTGCCGCCGTCGGGATAGTGGAACACGGTGCGGTACAGCGGTTCGAGTCTCATGCGGGCCTCCTCGTCGCCGGCGATCGTACCGGCGCGGGCGGCCCCGGGGCGGGCGCGCCGGTCGCCCCGGCCAGGGGGAGGCGCACCTCGAACCGTGCGCCCCCCTCCCCGGGCAGCAGCCGCACCGTCCCGCCCCAGCGCTCGGCCGTCGCGCGGGCGATGGGCAGGCCGAGGCCCGCGCCCGGGGTCCCGCGCCGGCCGGGGGCGCGGTAGAAGCGGTCGAACACGCGGTCGCGGTCGTCGTCCGCGACGCCGGGGCCGTCGTCGTCGACGTGGACGACGGCCTCGGAGCCCTCGACGCCGAGCCGGACGGTCACGGCGCCCCCGTGCCGGCGCCCGTTGTCGATGAGGTTGACGAGCATCCCGCGGAGGGCGGCGCGGTCGCCGACGACCTCGGCGGGGTCGAGGCGGCCGCACTCGCCGGCGGTGGCGATCTCCCCGATCATCTCGGCGAGGTCGACGCGCTCCGGCTGGGCGTCGCCGCCGTCGACGCGCGCCAGGCCGAGCAGCCCCGCGACCAGCCGGTCCATCCGGTCCACCGACCGGGCCATGTCCTCCAGGGCCGCGGCCCTCCCCGCGGGGTCCGGGTCGTGGGCCTGCATCGTCTCGATCTCCCCGCGCAGGGCGGTGAGCGGCGTCCGCATCTCGTGGGACGCGTCGGCGGCGAACCGGCGCTGCTCCGACAGCGTCGCCCGCAGCCGCCCCTGCGCGTCCTCGAGCCGGCCGAGCATCCGGTTCATCGCGCGGGCCAGTCCGCCGACCTCGTCGGCGCGGCCCTCCGGCACCCGCAGCGACGGGTCCTGGCTGTCGGCCACCGTCTCCGCGGCCCGGCGCGCCGCGATGAGGGGGCGCAGGGCGCCCCGCGCGATCAGCAGGGTGAGCCCCGTCGCCAGGAGCGCGGCGAGGGCCGCGGCGACCGCGAGGCCGACGGCGACCTCGTCGAGCGTCTCCTCCACGTCGGTCAGCGGCCGCGCGACCGCCACGGTCCGCGCCGCCCCGTCCCCCGTGTCGGGGAGGGCGCGCACGAGGAGCCGGTAGGGGTCGCCGTCGAGGGTCACGGTCCGCGGGCCCCCCGGTGTCGCGCCCCCGGCGGGGTCGACCTCGATGCGGGTGCCGTCGTCCTCCGGCCCGGCGGTGGGCTCGGCCGGCGCCCCCGGCGTCGGCGGGGCGGTGAAGTCGCGGTCGCCGAGGTCGGGCAGCGTGATCTCCGCGGCGACGCGGTCGGCGGTCTCCTCCAGCGACCCGTCCAGCCGGTCGTACGCCCGCTCCGAGATCAGCTGGTAGGCGCCGACGGAGAAGAGCGCGATCGCCGCGAGCACCGCCGCGCCCGCCGCCAACGCGATGCGCGTCTGGAGGCGCATCAGGCCTCCGGCGCCCGCCGCAGCACGAAGCCGACGCCGCGCACCGTGTGGATCAGGCGCGACTCGCCGTCCTCCTCCAGCTTGCGGCGCAGGTACCCCACGTAGACGTCGAGGGAGTTCGTCTCGACCGCGGAGGTGTAGCCCCACGCCTCCGTCAGCAGGCGCTCGCGGGGCATGACCGTCTCGGGGTTGTCGAGCAGCAGGGCCAGCAGGTCGAACTCGCGGCGGGTCAGCTCCACGTGCCGGTGGCCGCGGCGGACCTCGTGGGTCGACGCGTCGAGGTGCAGGTCGGCGTAGGCGCGGGCCTGGCGGGGGCCGTCGACCGTGCGGGCACGGCGCAGCAGCGCCCGCACCCGCGCCACCAGCTCGGCGGTCGAGAACGGCTTGACCAGGTAGTCGTCGGCCCCCGACTCGAGGCCCTCCACCCGGTCCGACACCGTGTCGCGGGCGGTGACCATCAGGATCGGCAGGCGCGCCCCGCTCGCACGGAGCCGGCGGCACACCTCGACGCCGTCGTCGTCGGGCAGGAGCAAATCGAGGAGGATCAGGTCGGGCGGCGCCGCGCGGATCGCGGCCATCGCCGACCCGGCGTCGCCGGCGGCGTCGACCTCGAACCCCTCGTAGGCGAGGGCGCGGGTCAGCATCGCCCGCACCTGGGGGTCGTCCTCCACCACCAGGAGCCGTCCGTCCATGCCCGCAAGGGTAGACGCACCCGGGCCGGGCCGGGCGCGTCGGGTATGCTGCCCGGCCGTGAAGCACACCCTCTCGGTCCTGGTGGAGAACAAGCCAGGAGTCCTGTCCCGCGTCGCCGGTCTCTTCACCCGTCGCGGCTACAACATCGACTCCCTGGCCGTCAGTCCCACCGAGGAACCACACACGTCCCGCATGACCATCACGGTCGATGCCAGCCGCTTCCCCGTGGAGCAGATCACGAAGCAGCTCGACAAGCTGGTGAACGTGATCAAGATCCGCGACATGGACCCGGAGAACATGGTCTCCCGGGAACTGGCGCTGATGAAGGTCGCGGCCGACGCGCGGACCCGCAGCGAGGTGATCCAGCTCGTCGAGATCTTCGAGGCGCGGATCATCGACGTGACCCCCGAGTCGCTCACCATCCAGGTGACGGGGGAGTCCGACGAGCTCGTGAACTTCGAGCAGCTCCTGCGCCCGTTCGGCCTGATCGAGCTCGTGAAGACCGGCGTCGTCGCCCTCGGGCGCGGCGCGTCGGCCACCTAGCCCTCACCGGGCCCCCTTCCACCACCGCACCCGGAGCCCCACCGTGCCGATGTTCTACGACGACGACGCCGACCTCGACCTGCTGGCCGGCAAGACCGTGGCCGTCATCGGCTACGGCAGCCAGGGCCACGCCCACGCGCTGAACCTCCGCGACTCGGGCGTCTCCGTCGTGGTGGGCCTGCGGTCGTCGTCCTCGTCGGTGGCGTCCGCGCAGGAGGAGGGCCTCGAGGTGCTGTCGCCCGCCGAGGCCGCGGCGAAGGGCGACCTCGTCATGATCCTCGCGCCCGACGAGTTCCAGGCGCAGATCTACCGCGACGAGATCGCCCCCGGCCTCGTGGACGGCAACGCCCTCCTCTTCGCCCACGGCTTCTCCGTCCACTTCGGCCAGGTGCCGCTCACGCCGGGCATCGACGTGATCATGTGCGCCCCGAAGGGCCCCGGCCACCTCGTGCGCCGCACCTACGCGGAGGGCGCCGGCACGCCGGGCCTGATCGCGGTCGCCCAGGATGCGAGCGGGCAGGCGATGGCCGTCGCCCTCGCCTACGCCAAGGGCATCGGCTGCACCCGCGCGGGCGTCATCGAGACGACGTTCGCGGAGGAGACCGAGACGGACCTGTTCGGCGAGCAGGTCGTCCTGTGCGGCGGCCTCAGCGAGCTCGTCCGCGCCGGCTTCGACACGCTGGTCGAGGCGGGCTACAACCCCGACCTCGCCTACTTCGAGTGCCTCCACGAGCTCAAGCTGATCGTGGACCTCATGTACGAGAAGGGCATCTCGGGCATGCGGTACTCGATCTCCAACACCGCCGAGTACGGCGACCTGACGCGCGGGCGGCGCATCATCACGGACGACACCCGCGCCGAGATGCGGAAGATCCTCGGGGAGATCCAGAGCGGGCAGTTCGCGAAGGAGTTCCTCACCGAGAACCTGGTGGGCCGCCCCACGTTCAACGCCCTCGAGCGGCGCGACGCCGAGCACCAGGTCGAGGAGGTCGGCAAGCGCCTGCGGGGGATGATGAGCTGGATCGACACGGAGTTCTCGAACTGACGACCTCGCCGACATCCACGCCCACGGCCGCCCCGGCGACCGTCGGGGCGCTGAAGACGACCCTGATGGTGCCCGGCCCGACGGCGCTGCCCCCCGAGGTGGTCGCCGCCGGCGCACGTCCGATCCTCTACTCCCGCTCGGCGGACTTCGTCGCGATCTGGGAGGACGTGGTGACCCGCCTGAAGGGCGTGTTCCAGACCGAGGGCGAGGTGCTGATCTTCGGCTCCTCCGGCACGGGCGCGATGTCGTCCGCCGTCGCCAACCTCGCGGCCCCCGGCGAGCGCGTCCTGATCGCCTCCTGCGGCAACTTCGGCGAGCGGTGGGCGAAGATCTGCGCCGACGAGGGCGTCGACGTCCTCCACGTCGCGGGGGAGTGGGGGCAGCCGATCGACCCGGCGGCCGTCGCCGCCGCCCTCGAGGCCGAGCCCGGCATCGAGGTCGTCTTCGTCACCCAGAGCGAGACCTCCACCGGCGTCGTCTCCGACCTGCCCGCCCTGCGCGCCGCCGCGGGTGACCGGATCCTCGTCGCGGACGCCGTCTCCGGCCTCGGGGTCGCCGACCTGCCGATGGACCGCTGGGGCATCGACGTCGTCGTCTCCGGCTCCCAGAAGGGGCTCATGACCCCGCCGGGCCTCGCCTTCGTCGCGGCCAACGCCCGCGCGATCGAGCGCTCCGCCGGCCTCGGCCCGGGCGGCTTCTACCTCGACTGGGAGCGCACCCGCACAGGCGGCTCGCGCAGCCCGTTCACCCCGCCCGTCACGGTCGTGGCGCAGCTGCAGGCCGCCCTCGAGCTGATCGACGCCGAGGGCCTCGAGAACGTCTTCGCGCGCCACCGCGTGCTCGGCCGCATGTGCCGCGCCGGCGTGAAGGCCCTCGGCCTGGAGCTCCTCGGCCCGGAGAACCCCGAGGCGAACGTCGTCACCGCGTTCCGGGTCCCCGAGGGCGTCCCCGGCAAGGCGATCCCGAAGGCGATGCGCGAGCGCTTCGGCATCACCATCGCCGGCGGCCAGGGGCGGCTGGCGGAGAAGATCTGCCGGATCGGTCACTGCGGCTACTACGACTACCGCGACATCGTGACCACGGTCGGCGCGCTCGAGATCGTCCTCGACGGGCTCGGGCACCCGCTGGAGCTCGGCGCCGGCGTGACCGCCGTGCAGCGGACCCTGGCCGCCGCCGGTCTCCCGGGCTGAGCGTGGGCACCACCGACACCCTCGCCCGCGCCGACCTGCGCGTCCTCGTCTGCGAGAAGATCGCCGACGCCGGCGTCGCGCACCTGTCGGGGCTGTTCAGCGTCGACCTCGGCCTGGACTGGTCGAAGGAGGAGCTCGCCGACCGGATCGCCGACTACGACGCGATCGTCGTCCGCAGCGCCACGAAGGTCACCGCGGACCTCATCGCCCGCGCCGACCGGCTGAAGGTCGTGGGCCGCGCCGGCACCGGCGTCGACAACGTCGACGTCCCCGCGGCCACCCGCCGCGGCATCGTCGTCTGCAACGCCGCGGGCTCGAACGCCCTGTCGGCGGCGGAGCACGCCATCGCGCTGATGCTCTCCCAGGCGCGCAACATCCCGCAGGCCCACTCGAGCCTGGTGCAGGGCCGTTGGGAGCGCTCGAAGTTCGGCGGCATCGAGGTCACCGGCAAGACGCTCGGCGTCGTCGGGTTCGGCCGCATCGGCCAGATGGTCGCCGAGCGCGCCAAGGGCCTCGGCATGAACGTCATCGCCTACGACCCCCTCGTCGCCGAGGGCCGGTACCGCGAGCTCGGCGTCGACAAGGCCGAGACGCCCGCCGACCTCTACGCGGTGAGCGACTTCATCACGCTCCACCTGGCGTCGACGCCGGAGACGCGGAACTTCGTCAGCACCGAGGCGTTCGCGGCGATGAAGAAGGGCGCCCGGCTGATCAACGCGGCCCGCGGCGACGTGGTCGACACCGACGCGCTCGTCGCGGCCCTCGAGTCGGGTCACCTCGGCGGCGCCGGCATCGACGTCTTCCCGACGGAGCCGACCACGGAGAGCCCCCTGTTCGGGCTGCCGGGCGTGGTCGTCACCCCGCACCTCGGGGCGTCGACGGAGGAGGCCCAGGACCGCGCCGGCGTGGTCGTGGCCGAGCAGGTCGCCGCCGCCCTCACCGGCGGCGTCGTGACGTCGGCCGTCAACATCCCCGCCCTCGGCCCCGAGGCCCTCGCGGTGCTCGGCCCGTTCCTGCCGCTCGCCCGCCAGCTCGGCCAGCTCGTCACGGTGCTCGCCGGCGGCGTGGCGCCACTCGAGATCTCGTACGAGGGCGACCTCGCGACCCTCGACACGCGCATCCTCACCTCGGCCGTCCTGGCCGGCGTGCTGCACGGGCGCATCGACGAGGCCGTCAACGTCGTGAACGCCGCCTCGCTCGCCGCGGAGCGCGGCATCGAGTGGTCCGAGATCACGATCCCCCGGGCCCGCGACTACACGAACCGCCTGTCGTTGCGCGCCGGCGACGTCAGCCTGAGCGGCACGACGGTGGGCACCACGTCGCGTCCCCGTCTCGTCTCGGCCTTCGGCCAGGACATCGACATCGAGCTGGCCCCCCACATCGGCCTGTTCCGCTACCTCGACATCCCCGGCCAGATCGGCCGCGTCGGCACGATCCTCGGCCTGGCGAACGTCAACATCGCCTCGATGGCGGTGTCGCGCTCGCGCGCCGAGGGCGGCGCCGTGATGGCCGTGACCGTGGACTCCCCGGTCCCCGAGGAGACGGTGCGCGAGATCGCGAACGTGGACGGCTTCGCCCAGGTCTGGTTCGCCGCGCTCGACGTCGAGTAGGGGAGGGGGCGGCCGGGTGGACGTCCTCCCGGAGTTCGCCCTGGAGCGGTGGTTCGCACGGTGGGAGTTCACGGCCCGCTGGAACCTGAGCGCCTCCGACGTCGAGGGGATGCGCCTCGACGAGCTGCTGGCGCTGACCGACCCCGACACCCGCGAGCTCTGGGACGACCTGGCGCTCGGGTACACCGAGTCGGCCGGGCACCCGCTGCTGCGCGCCGAGATCGCCGAGCTCCACACGACGATCGGGCCCGACGACGTGCTCGTCTGCGCGGGGGCGGAGGAGGCGATCCTGCTGCTGGCGACCGCGCTCGCCGGGCCCGGCGACGCCGCGGCCTGCGTCGTCCCGGCGTACCAGTCCCTGCACGAGGTCGCGCGCGGCGCGGGGGCGGAGGTCCGCACCGTCGCCCTCGACCCGTCCCGCGGGTGGGCGCTCGACCCGGGGGAGTGGGCCGCCGCCGCCGACGGCGCGCGGATGGCCGTCGTGAACTTCCCCCACAACCCGACCGGGGCCCTGCCGGGCGCGGAGGAGTTCCGCCGCATCGTCGCGGCCGGGGTCGCGGGCGGCGGGCACCTCGTCTCGGACGAGGTCTACCGCCTGCTGGAGCACGACCCGGACGACCGCCTGCCGGCCGCCGCCGACCTCCACGAGCGGGCCGTCAGCGTCGGCGTGATGTCGAAGGCCTTCGGGCTGGCGGGGCTGCGCATCGGCTGGATCGCGACCCGCGACCGCGACCTGCTCGCCCGCGTCGCCCGGCTGAAGGACTACACGACGATCTGCGCGTCGGCGCCGTCGGAGGTGCTCGCGATCTGCGCCCTGCGGGCCCGGGAGCGGGTGCTGGAGCGCGCCCGGGGGATCGTGCTCGCCAACCTCGGGGCGGTGGCGGCGTTCGCCGCGGCGCACGCCGACCGGATCACCTGGGAGCCGCCGCGCGCCGGCACCGTCGGGTTCCCGCGCGTCGCCGTCGACGGCCCCGTCGAGGAGTGGGCCGGGGCGCTCGCGCGCGACCACGGCGTCCTGCTCCTGCCGGGGGCGGTCTTCGGCGACCACCCCGACCGGGTGCGGATCGGCCTCGGCCGGCGCGACCTGCCCGCGGGGCTGGACGCGCTCGGCCGGGCCCTCGGCTAGGCGCCCGCGCCCACCACGGCGAGGCGCGCCTGCTCGGCCCGCCGCACCCGCACCGCGAACCCGATCATCACGCCGGTCACCAGCACGTTGACCATGTTCGCCAGGATCAGGGGCGTGTCACCCTCGGCCAGCCCGTAGGCGAGCCAGATGCAGAACCCGATCCAGAGCACCACGGCGTAGCCGATCGACACCCCGCGGGCGGATCGCTCCTGCCGCATCCGGCGCACCTGCAGCCCCGGGGCCAGCGCCATGATCACCCCGTACACGCTCACCGTCGCCGCCAACGCGTTCATCCCGTACCTCCTCGTCCGACCTCGTCACGTCCGTGGGCGGGCCGCCCCGGGGGGGGGCGGTCAGGCCGGATGCGGGACGTCGCCGCGCTCGCGGTCCATGCCGTAGAGGAACGGCGTGAGGCCGGGGTCGCGGGGGATGGAGCGGAGGGGCGGCACGGGACCGAGGCTAACAGCGCCCGGCCGTCACGGCCTCAGGATCACCGGCGTCTGGACGAGGCACTCGAGGGAACCGTCCTTCGCCGACGTCGACCAGGCCTCCAGCATCGCGCGCAGGCCCGGCGGGGTCCCCCCGGGGCTCCCGAGCGTCACGCGGAGGCGCCCGCTCCAGCGCCCCGGCGTCGCGTAGCCGGAGAAGTCGGGCAGGAACGTCCCCTCCGTCGCGGTCAGCGGCCGTTCGGCGACCGTCGCCCCGCCCGCGCCCTCGGTGCGGAGGGAGAGGACGAGGGCGTGCTCGAACAGCGGCCGCAGCTCCCGTCCCTCGGCCCGCGCGCCGCCGTGACCGCTCCACGACGTGAGGCGCAGGCACCCGTCGTCGAGGATCCGCGCCCCCGGCGCGACCGTCGCCCGCCAGAGGCGGATGACGAGGCGCGTCCGCGACCCGTCCACCGCGTACGACACGAACTTGAAGCGGCTCATGGGGGTGTCGAGCACCACCAGGATCGACCCGGTGCGCCGCACCAGCCGGGCGGTGACGCCGGCGCGCGACCGCGTGACAGGCCGCGCCGTGATGCCGCGGCCGTTGACCCGGACGACCGCGCGGCCGTCCGCGACGGCGGGGTCGACGGCGTCCGTCTGGCGCTCCAGGCCGGTCAGGCTCCCGCCCGCGAAGGGCACGACGACCTGCTCGTACGCGGGGCGCCCGGCCAGCGAGACCCCCGTCGCGGTGAGGGCCGCCGACGCCGCCGAGGGCGCCGCGGCCACGAGCGCACCGGCGGCGACCGCCAGGGCGATGGCGCGGGAGGTCCGGCTCACGTCGCCAGGATCCGGCACGCGTGGGTCGGGTGTCAATCGCCGGTCGTTTGCCCGGCCCCGTCCGCGCCGGTATCCTGGCCGCATGCTCATGGACGCCGCGCACACCCTGCTGCCGTCGCGCGACCTCCTGGGGCTTCGTGGGCTCCTCCCCCGGTAGGGGGAGCTTGCCGACACCCACGCCCGGATGCGCCGGGCACGCAACGCCTCGAAGCCCATTCGTGAGGAGGATCCTCCCGTGACCGCGCACGACGAGCAGCACGCAGCGCCCCCGGACCCCGACAAGCGGGTCCTGATCTTCGACACCACCCTCCGGGACGGTGAGCAGGCCCCCGGCATCACCCTCAACACCCGCGAGAAGGTGGAGATCGGCCAGCAGCTCGCCCGCCTCGGCGTGGACGTGATCGAGGCCGGCTTCCCGATCGCGTCGCCCGGTGACTTCGAGGGCGTCCGCGCCGTCGCGCAGGAGGTCCCCGACGTCATCGTCGCCGGCCTGGCCCGCGCGAACGAGCGCGACGTCACGACCGCGGGCGAGGCCGTCCGCGACGCCGCCCGGCCGCGCATCCACACCTTCATCGCGACGAGCGACATCCACCTGACGTACAAGCTCAAGATGACGCGGCCCCAGGTGCTCGAGGCCGCGACGCAGGCCGTCCGGCTGGCCCGCACGATGGTGGACGACGTCGAGTTCTCCTGCGAGGACGCCACCCGCTCCGACGTCGCGTTCGTCGCCGAGGTCGTCGGCGCCGCGATCGCCGAGGGCGCCACGACGATCAACATCCCGGACACGGTCGGCTACACGATGCCCACCGAGTTCCAGCGGTTCCTGCTCGACCTCTACGAGCGGTGCCCGGCGCTCCGCGACGTGGTGCTGTCGGTCCACTGCCACGACGACCTCGGCCTCGCCGTCGCGAACTCCCTCTCGGGGGTCCAGGTCGGCGCCCGCCAGGTGGAGGGCTGCGTCAACGGCATCGGCGAGCGCGCCGGCAACGCCAGCATCGAGGAGCTGGCGATGATCCTGCGCACCCGCGCGGACGCCCTCGGCGGCCTGTGGTGCGGCATGAACACCACCGAGATCACGCGGACCAGCAAGATGGTCAGCCGCATGACCGGCTACGTCGTGCAGCCGAACAAGGCGATCGTGGGCCGCAACGCCTTCGCGCACGAGGCGGGCATCCACCAGCACGGCGTGCTGAGCAACCCGCTGACCTACGAGATCATGGACTTCACCTCGGTGGGCCTCGCCCAGAGCGAGATCGTCCTCGGCAAGCACTCGGGCCGCCACGCCCTGCGCAACGCCCTGGTCGAGATGGGCTACGAGCTCGACAAGGACGAGCTCGACCAGGCCTTCGCGCGGTTCAAGACGCTCGCGGACCGCAAGGGCCGCATCTCGGCGGCCGACCTCGAGGCGATCGTCGGCGACGAGATGAGCGTCGAGAGCTCCGACGCGGGCTTCCACCTGGAGGAGCTCCACTTCGCCGGCGCGACGGGGGAGACCCCCCACGCCCGCGTGGTGGTCACCGACGCCGAGGGCGCGCGCCGCGAGGCCGAGGCCGACGGCGACGGCCCCGTGGACGCGCTGATGAAGGCGATCGACGCGGCCGCCGGGACCTCCGGCGTGCTGCTGGAGTACAACGTGTCGGCGGTGACGAGCGGCAGGGACGCGCTGGGCGAGGCGCGTGTGGTGTGCGAGATCGGCGGGCGCAGGTTCGCCGGCCAGTCGGTCTCGACCGATGTCCTGGAGGCGAGCGCCATCGCCTACGTACGTGCGGTCAACGCGAGCCGGCACGCCGAGCACGGCGAGCGCGTCGCCGCGGGAGGAGTCTGATGGCGGGTAGGACGCTGTTCCAGAAGGTGTGGGACGACCACGTCGTGAGGGCCGCCGACGCGTCGGGCCCCGCGATCCTGTTCGTCGACCTCCACCTCGTGCACGAGGTCACCTCGCCCCAGGCGTTCGACGGGCTCCGCCTCGCCGGGCGCCGGGTGCGCCGTCCCGACCGGACCCTGGCGACGGTCGACCACAACGTCCCGACCATCGGGCGCGAGGCCGGCATCGCCGACCCGCTCTCGAAGGCGCAGATCGAGGCGCTGGAGCGCAACGCCGCCGAGTTCGGCATCCCGCTCTTCTCCCTCCGCAGCTCGCGGCAGGGCATCGTCCACATCATCGGCCCGGAGCTCGGGGTCACCCAGCCCGGCATGACGATCGTGTGCGGCGACAGCCACACCTCGACGCACGGCGCATTCGGGGCGCTGGCGTTCGGCATCGGCACCAGCGAGGTCGAGCACGTCCTCGCCACGCAGACCCTGACCCAGGGCCCGCCGCGGACGATGCGCATCAACATCGACGGCGACGTCGGGCTCGGCGTCGGCGCGAAGGACCTGATCCTCGGCACGATCGGCCAGATCGGCGTCGCGGGCGCGCAGGGCCACGTCATCGAGTACGCCGGGTCGGCGATCCGCGCGCTCTCGATGGAGGGGCGCATGACCGTCTGCAACATGTCCATCGAGGGCGGCGGCCGCGCCGGCATGATCGCCCCCGACGAGACCACGTTCGCGTGGCTCGAGGGCCGCCCCGGCGCCCCCCGCGACTACGCCGCCGCCGTCGAGCGCTGGCGGGAGCTGCCGACCGACTGGGACGCCCGCTTCGACACCGAGATCCACGTCGACGCCGCGGCCCTGGCGCCGCAGGTCACGTGGGGCACCACCCCGGGGATGGTCGCGCCGGTCACCGGCCGCGTCCCGGTCCCCGAGGACTACGAGGACGCCTCCGACCGCGACGGCGTCCGCCGCGCGCTCGAGTACATGGGCCTGCAGGGCGGCGAGGCGATCGAGGACATCGCGGTCGACACCGTCTTCATCGGCTCGTGCACCAACGGCCGCCTCCCCGACCTGCGCGCCGCCGCCGAGGTGGTCCGCGGCCGGAGGGTCGCGGACAGCGTCCGCGCCATGGTCGTCCCCGGCTCGATGCAGGTGAAGGCCGAGGCCGAGGCGGAGGGGCTCGACGAGGTGTTCCGCGCCGCGGGCTTCGAGTGGCGCGACGCGGGCTGCTCGATGTGCCTCGCCATGAACGACGACGTCCTGCAGCCGGGCGAGCGGTGCGCCTCGACGAGCAACCGCAACTTCGAGGGGCGCCAGGGCAAGGGTGGCCGCACGCACCTCGTCAGCCCCCCGATGGCGGCCGCCGCGGCGATCGCCGGGCACCTGGTGGACGTCCGCGCATTCGACCCCGACGCGGTGGAGGCGGTGGCCTGATGGACGCGTTCACGAAGGTGGAGGGCGTCGTCTGCCCGCTGGACCGGGCGGACGTCGACACCGACCAGATCATCCCGAAGCAGTTCCTGAAGCGCATCGAGCGCACCGGCTTCGGCGAGTTCCTCTTCTGGGACTGGCGGGGCGAGGAGGGCTTCCCGCTCGAGCAGCCCGCCTACGCGGGCGCGCCGATCCTCGTCGCCGGTCGCAACTTCGGCTGCGGGTCGTCCCGCGAGCACGCGCCGTGGGCCCTCGAGGACCACGGGTTCCGCGCCGTCATCGCGCCGAGCTTCGCGGACATCTTCCGCACCAACTGCACGAAGATCGGGCTCCTGCCCGTGCAGCTCACGGAGGAGCAGGTGCACGCCCTCATCGCGCAGGCGCAAGGGGAGCCGGGCGCCCGCGCCACGGTCGACCTGGAGCGCCAGGTCGTCACGGCGCCCGACGGCAGCGAGTTCCCGTTCGAGATCGACCCGGTCACCCGCGAGCGCCTGCTCAACGGGTGGGACGACATCGCCATCACGCTGACCCACGCCGACGAGATCACGGCGTACGAGTCGGAGCGTGAGCGGGAGGGGCCGGTCACCACCCCCTTCGCCTGACGGACCCGGAGGCGCCCCCCATGGCCGACTTCACCCACCTGAACCTGCGCGGCGACGTCCGGGACATGGCGGCGGAGTCCGGCATGGAGGGCGTCGAGGGCCGCTTCGCGACCGGGGCCCTCGGCCTGCGGGACTCGGCCGTGAGCTACCAGCGGATGCAGCCCGGCGTGCGCCAGCCCTTCGGCCACCGCCACACCTCCCAGGAGGAGGTGTACGTGGTGGTCGAGGGTGGCGGCCGCGCGAAGCTCGGCGACGAGGTCGTCGAGCTGCGCACGTGGGACGCCCTGCGGGTGCCGGGCCCGACGTGGCGGTGCTTCGAGGCCGGCCCCGACGGCCTCGCCTACATCGCCGTCGGCGCCCCCCCGATGGACGACCCCCACGCGGGGTCGGAGATGCAGATCGGATGGTGGGGCGACTGACCCCCGCCCGCGAACCTGACCGATTCATGAACGTCTCCCCCGGTGCCGGGCGGTCGTCCTGGCCCCATCCCATCCGCGCGGGTAGCGTGCCCGGCTGGCCGGCACCCTCCAGGACGGTCCACCACTGACCCACATCCACGCGGCCGGGCTCCCGGACGCCGAGACGGCCGTCACCCGCCCCGGATCGCTCGACGCGCTCGTGCGCCTCGCCATGCGCACCCTCGGGTGCCCCTCCGCCCGCGTGGACCTGGTCGGCGGGCCGCACGTGGTGGTCCCCCCGGCGGGTGCGCCCCCCGACGACGGGATCGCTCCCGCGCTCTGCCACCGGGTCGTCGAGACGCGGACGCCGGTCCTCGTCACGGACGTCCGGGAGGATCCGCCGGCGGTGCCGGACGCCGGTGCGGCGGGGTCGGGGCTCGTCGCGTTCGCGGGCGTCCCCCTGTTCGCCGGGGGCGGGTGCGCCGGGTCCCTCTGCGTCGCCGACACGACGCCGCGGGACTGGGGCCCGGACGACCTGTCCGTCCTCGAGGACCTCGCGGCCGCCGCGACGGCCGAGCTCGACCGCCGGGCGCTCGCGGCGGAGCGGGACGATGCGGCGGGGGCGCCCGCCGGTCGGAGGAGCGGCTCCGCGCCCTCGTGGAGGGCATGGCCGAGGGGGTCGTCCTGCACGCCGCCGACGGCGCGATCGTCGCCTGCAACCCCGCCGCCGAGCGGATCCTCGGGCTGACGGCCGGCCAGATGATGGGACGGACCCCGCGCGATCCCCGGTGGAGGGCCGTGCGCGAGGACGGCACACCCTTCCCCGCAGAGGAGCACCCGGCGGCCCGCACCCTCCGGAGCGGCCGCCCCCTCCGCGACGTGATCATGGGGGTCCACCGCGCCGACGGACGTCTGCGCTGGATCTCGGTCGGCACCGACACGCTCCCCGGGGGCGACGAGGGCGGCCGGATGGTCCTGAGCACGTTCATGGACGTCACGGAGCGGCGGACGGCGGAGCAGGCCCTGCGCGCCGACGCCGCCCAGCACGCCGCCCTCACGCGCGTCGCGACCCTCGTGGCCTCGGGCGCGGCTCCGGGGGCCGTCTTCGCGACCGTCGCGCGGGAGGCGGCCCGGGTGCTCGACGCCGAGGCGGCCGGGGTGGTCCGCTGCGACCCCGAGGGGACCGTCCGGGTTGTCGGGACGTGGTCGTTC
This sequence comes from Miltoncostaea oceani, assembly GCF_018141545.1. GTDB lineage: Bacteria > Actinomycetota > Thermoleophilia > Miltoncostaeales > Miltoncostaeaceae > Miltoncostaea > Miltoncostaea oceani. The sequence continues at coordinate 1,612,494 of NZ_CP064356.1, forward strand.
GCCGACCTGCTCCGGCCGCCGCTCGGCAGCCTCGTGCCGCTGGACGCGCCCACCGCGGTCGCCCGGGCGCTGCGGGAGCGGCGTCCCGCCCGCGTCACCGGGTACGAGGGGCTGGACGGCGGGGACGACGTCCCCTACCGCTGCGGCGCCGCGTGCCCCGTGCAGGTGGAGGGGCGGCTCTGGGGGGCGGTGACGGTCGCCGCCGCGGGCAGGGACGGGTTCGACGACGCCGCGACGACGCGGCTGGAGCGCTTCGCCGACCTCGTGGCGCTCGCCGTCAGCGGGGCCGAGGCGCGCGAGCGGCTGGTCGGGCTCGCGACGACGGACGACCTGACCGGTCTCGCCAACCTGCGCGCCTTCCGCGAGCGCCTCGACCAGGAGGTCGGCCGCGCCGTCCGCCACGGCCGGCCCCTCAGCCTCGTGGCGATCGACATCGACCACTTCAAGGCCGTCAACGACGCGCACGGACATCCCGCCGGCGACCGTGTCCTCGCGGCGGTCGCCCGCCGCCTCCGCGACCTCGCGCGCGGGGAGGACCTCCTCGCCCGCGTGGGCGGCGAGGAGTTCGCCTGGATCATCCCCGAGACCGGCGCCGCCGAGGCCGGGGCCGCGGCGGAGCGCGCCGTCCACGCCGTCCGCCGCGAGGGGTTCCCCGGCGTCGGCCGCGTCACCATCTCGGCCGGCGTCGGCGAGCTCCGGGCGGGATCGTCACCGGCCGACCTGGTCGGCAGCGCCGACCTCGCCCTCTACGCGGCGAAGGCGGGCCGCGACCGGGTCGCGCAGGCCGACGGCGGGGCCGCCTGAGGACGTCGTCCGGCGCGGGTGGCCACGGGCGCCGGACGGCGCGTTACTCTCCCTCGCCGTCCGGGTCTCCGCCGAGAGGGGTCGTTTCGTGCCAGAGGTGTCCGTAGCGCTGTTGCCGGGTGACGGGATCGGCCCGGAGGTCATCGGGGAGGCCCGCCGGATCGTGGACGCGGTCGCCCCCCAGCACGGGCTGACCATCGACTGGCACGAGCACCTCGTCGGCGGGGTGTCGATCGACGCCCACGGCACGGCGCTCACCGACGACGTCCTCGAGGCCTGCTCCGGCTCCACCGCCGTCATGCTCGGCGCGGTCGGCGGCCCGAAGTGGGACACCACGGACCCCGACAAGCCCCGCCCCGAGCAGGGGCTGCTCGGCCTGCGGTCCGGCCTCGGCCTCTACGCGAACCTGCGGCCCGTGCGGCCGTGGCCGGCGCTCTACGAGGCGAGCCCGCTGCGCCGCGAGCGCATCGAGGGCACCGACCTGCTCGTCGTGCGCGAGCTGACCGGCGGCCTCTACTTCGGCGAGCGCGGCCGCGAGCCGGAGCGCGCCTTCGACACGTGCGTCTACACCACCGAGGAGGTGTCGCGGCTCGCCGAGTGGGGCTTCCGCGCCGCCGCCGGGCGCCGCGGCAAGGTGACCTCGGTCGACAAGGCCAACGTCCTCGAGACGTCGCGCCTGTGGCGGGAGGTCGTGATCGGCGTCGCCGCCGGCCACCCCGACATCGAGCTGGAGCACATGCTCGTCGACAACGCGGCGATGCAGCTCGTCAGCCGCCCCGCCGACTTCGACGTGATCGTCACCGAGAACCTGTTCGGCGACATCCTCTCCGACGAGGCCGCCATGATCACCGGCTCCATCGGGATGCTCCCGTCGGCGAGCCTCGGCCCCGGCACCCTCGGGATGTACGAGCCGGTCCACGGCTCCGCGCCGGACATCGCGGGGAGGGGCGTCGCCAACCCGATCGCCACGGTGCTCTCCGCGGCGATGATGCTGCGCTACTCCCTCGGCGCGCCCGAGGCCGCGGACCGCCTCGACGCGGCCGTGGACGCGGTGCTCGCCGCCGGCCACCGCCCGCCCGACCTCGGCGGCGCGCTCGGCACGCGGGAGATCGGCGACCTGATCCTCGCCGCGCTCGCCTAGCCGTGGCCGAGGTGCCGGGGTGGGAGGGGCGGTTCTTCGAGGACTTCTCCGTCGGTGACGTCTACGTCCACCGCCTCGGCCGCACCGTCCTGCCGGTCGACAACTCCTGGTTCACGCTGCTGACCCAGAACACCGCGCCGATCCACTTCGACGCGCACTACGCGGCGGGCACGGAGTTCGGCCGGCCGCTGGTCGACTCGACGTTCACGCTCGCCCTGGTGACGGGGCAGAGCGTGTCCGACGTCTCCCAGAACGTCCTCGCCAACCTCGGCTGGGACGAGGTGCGCCTGCCCGCCCCCGTCTTCGAGGGCGACACGATCTACTCCGAGAGCGAGGTCACCGCCGTCCGCGCGTCCCGCTCGCGTCCCGGCGTCGGCATCGTCACGGTCCGCACCACGGGCTCCAACCAGGACGGCGTCGTGGTGATCACGTTCTCGCGCACGATCATGGTCTACCGCCGCGGCCACGGGCCGGCGGGGAACCGGCCCCGCCCGGTGGCTCCGCCCCCTGGACCCGCCCGGTAACCTCTACCGATCGGCCGGTTCCCACGGGGGGATCCGCGCCGCCGTCGCAAAGGACCGGGGATGCAGGAAGCCGAGAAGATCTGGATGAACGGCGAGCTGGTCGACTGGCCGGACGCGCGCGTCCACGTGCTGTCGCACGGCCTGCACTACGGGACCACCGTGTTCGAGGGCATCCGGTCGTACGACGCCGACGAGGGCACCGCCGTCTTCCGCCTCGACGACCACCTGGCCCGGCTCGAGCGCTCCGCGGCGATGTACCACATGCCGATGCCGTACACGCGCGACGAGATGCGCACCGCCGTGCACCAGGTCATCTCCTCGAACAACCTCGGCGGCTGCTACATCCGGCCGATCGTCCTCCGGGGGTACGGCACGATGGGGCTGTTCCCGCTGGAGGCCCCCGTCGACGTGGCCGTCGCCGCGTGGCCGTGGGGCGCGTACCTCGGCGAGGACGGCCTCCGCGACGGCATCCGCGCGAAGATCTCGAGCTGGCGGCGCATCGGGTCGACCACGATCCCGGCGACGGCGAAGGCCGGCGGCCAGTACCTCAACTCGATCCTCGCGAAGATCGAGACGCACAAGGCCGGCTACCAGGAGGCGATCCTCCTGAACGAGGCCGGCTACGTCGCCGACGGGTCCGGCGAGAACCTGTTCCTCGTCCGCGACGGCGTCCTGATCACGCCCCCCGTCCAGGCGTCGATCCTCGAGGGGATCACCCGCGCCAGCATCATCTCGCTCGCCGGGGACGAGGGCATCCCGGTCCTGGAGCGCGAGGTCGCGCGCGCCGAGCTCTACACCGCCGACGAGGTGTTCATCACGGGCACCGCCGCCGAGGTCTGCCCGGTGAACGAGGTCGACGACCACCCGCTCGGCGTCGGCCCGATCACCCAGCGCCTGCAGGCGCGGTTCTTCGCGGCCACCGAGGGGCGCGACCCGCGCTCCGCCGGCTGGCTCGACTACGTCGGCACCCCGGCGCGGACCGCCTGACCGACGTGACCGCGCGCGTCCACATCTACGACACGACCCTGCGCGACGGCATGCAGCGCGAGGGCCTCAGCCTGTCGGTGGGCGAGCAGCTGCAGGTGGCGGTCCGGCTGGCCGAGTTCGGCGTCGAGTACCTGGAGGCCGGCTTCCCGGCCAGCAACCCCAAGTACGGCGAGCTGTTCAACCTGCTGGAGCGCGAGGACCTCGGCGCGACGCGGCTCGCGGCGTTCGGGATGACCCGGCGCCGCAACACCGCGGCGTCCGACGACCCGGCGATGCGCGGCCTGGCCGAGAGCTTCGCCCCGGTCATCACGATCGTCGGCAAGACCTGGGACCTCCACATCGAGAAGGTCACCCGCGTCTCCCGCGAGGAGAACCTGCGGATGATCGAGGAGTCCGTCGCCTTCCTCGTGGCGCAGGGCAAGGAGGTCGTCTACGACGCGGAGCACTTCTTCGACGCGTACGGCGCCCACCCCGACTACGCCCTCGACTGCCTGCGGGCGGCCGAGGCCGGCGGGGCCGCGTGGATCACCCCGTGCGACACGAACGGCGCGACGCTGCCGACCCGCGTCGCCGCGGTCATGCACGACGTGCGGGCGGCGCTGCCCGGCGCCGCGCTCGGCATCCACACCCACAACGACGCGGAGTGCGCGGTCGCGAACAGCCTCGCGGCGGTCGACGCGGGCGCCCGCCTCGTGCAGGGCACCATCAACGGCTACGGCGAGCGCTGCGGCAACGCGAACCTGGTCTCGATCATCCCGTCGCTCGCGGTGAAGATGGGGTACGAGGTGCTGGAGCCCGAGCGCCTCGCCGAGCTGACGGCGCTCAGCAACTTCGTGGCGGAGACGGCGAACCTGCAGCCCGACAACTGGGCGCCGTACGTCGGCCTCAACGCCTTCGCCCACAAGGGCGGCATGCACCAGCAGGGCATGAACGCCGACGCCCGCAGCTACGAGCACATCGACCCCGCGACGGTCGGCAACGCCCGGCGCGTCCTGGTCTCCGAGCTGTCGGGCCGCGGCACGATCGTGGCGAAGGCGCGCGAGCTGGGGATCGACGTCGAGGAGGACCCGGGCCGCATCCCCGGGATCCTCGCCCGGCTGAAGGACCTCGAGCACCAGGGCTACCACTTCGAGGTCGCCGACGGCTCGTTCGAGCTGATGCTCGAGCGCGAGACCGGCGTCTACGAGCCGCTGTTCGTGCTGGAGAGCTTCCGCGTCATCACCGAGAAGCGCGCCGACGGCCGGGTCGAGACGGAGGCGACGGTCAAGATCGCCCACGACGGCGAGCGCCTGGTGGCGACCGCCGAGGGCAACGGCCCCGTCAACGCGCTCGACGCGGCCCTCCGCATCGCCCTGGAGCCGCGGGTGCCGGAGCTGCGCGACATCCACCTCGTCAACTTCAAGGTCCGCATCCTCGACGAGACCAAGGGGACCGGCGCGGTCACGCGCGTCCTCCTCGACTCGAGCGACGGCCACGACACATGGGGGGCGATCGGGGTGAGCGAGAACGTCATCGAGGCGTCGTGGGAGGCCCTGCTCGACAGCCTGGAGCACGGGGTGCGGCGGATCGCGCGCGCGCGGGCGACGGCCGCCGGTTGAGCGGGGACCTGGAGCGCATCCCGCTCGCGAAGCCGGTCATCGGCGACCGCGAGCGCGAGCTGGTCGATGAGGTGCTGCGGTCGGGGATGCTGTCCCTCGGCCCGATGGTCCCCCGATTCGAGCGCATGTGGGCGGAGCGCATCGGGGTGAGGCACGCCGTCGCGGTCTCGAGCGGCACGGCCGGCCTGCACCTGTGCCTGCACGCGATGGGCCTCGGGCCGGGCGACGAGGTCATCACGTCGTCGTTCTCGTTCGTCGCCTCGGCCAACGCGATCGTGTTCACGGGCGCGACCCCGGTCTTCGCGGAGGTCGACCCGCTCACGTTCGACATGGACCCCGCCGCCGTCGAGGCCGCGATCACGCCCCGCACGAAGGCGATCATGATCGTCGACATCTTCGGCTACCCCGCCGAGGTCCCGGCCCTCGTCGACATCGCACGGCGCCACGGGCTGAAGCTCGTCGAGGACGCGTGCCAGTCGATCGACGGGGCGTACGACGGGCGCAAGCTCGGGACCTTCGGCCACCCGGCGGTCTACGGCTTCTACGCCAACAAGCAGCTCACGACCGCCGAGGGCGGCGTCGTGCTGACCGACGACGACGAGCTCGCCCGGGTGCTCGGCAGCCTGCGCAACCAGGGGCGCTCCGACGACGGCGCGTGGCTCGTCCACTCCCGCCTCGGCTTCAACTACCGGCTGTCCGACGTGCACAGCGCGATCGGCGTCGCGCAGCTCGAGCGCCTCGACGACATGCTCGCCGCGCGTGCCCGCGTGGCCGGCTGGTACCAGTCGCGGATGGCGGGCATCGACGGCGTCACCCCGATGTACGAGGGCCCGCAGCAGCGCTCGTGGTTCGTCTACGCGCCCCGCCTCGACCCGGACCTCGTCCGCGACGAGGTGATCGGCGAGCTCGACGCGCTCGGCATCTCCGCCAAGCCGTACCTGCCGTGCATCCACCTGCAGCCCTACTACCAGGACGACCACGGCCACCGGCCCGGCGAGTTCCCGGTCACGGAGGCGATCAGCGCCTCGACGATCGCGCTGCCGTTCTTCCCGGAGATGACCGAGGAGCAGGTCGACCGGGTCTGCGCGGGGCTCGACGCGGTCATCCGCGGACGCCGCGCCGGGGCCGCCGGGGCAGGAGCCCGGGCCGGGGCATGAGCTCGGGCGGGCGCCTCTGGGGCGGGCGCTTCGCGGAGGGGCCGGCCGACGCCTTCGACCGGCTCAACTCCTCGCTGGCGGTCGACCGCCGGATGTGGCCGCAGGACGTCCGCGCGTCGCGGGCCCACGCCCGCATGCTCGGCGCCCAGGGGATCATCCCCGCCGCCGACGCCGCCGCGATCGACGCGGGCCTCGCCCGCATCGCCGAGGAGCTCGCCTCCGGGGAGTTCGCGTTCGCGCCGGGGGACGAGGACATCCACACCGCCGTGGAGCGCCGCCTGACGGAGCTCGCCGGCGACGCGGGACGCCGCCTCCACACGGCGCGGAGCCGCAACGACCAGGTCATCACCGACACGCTGCTGCACCTGCGCGAGGCCGCCGAGGCCCAGGTCGCGGGACTCCGGGCGCTGGCGGACGCCCTGCTCGCGCAGGCGGAGGCCCACGTCGACACGCTGCTGCCGGGGTACACCCACAGCCAGCGCGCCCAGCCGGTGCGGCTCGCCCACCACCTGCTCGCGTACGTCTGGATGCTCGACCGCGACCGCACCCGCCTGGGTCACGCGATCGCGGCCACGCGGACGAGCCCCCTCGGCTCGGGCGCCCTCTCGGGCGTCGGCTTCCCGATCGACCGCGACGCGACCGCCGCCGAGCTCGGCTTCACCGCCGGCCCGTCGCCGAACAGCCTCGACGCGGTCGGCAGCCGCGACGCGTTGATCGACTACCTCCACTTCGCCGCGCAGCTCGGGGTGCACCTGTCGCGCCTCGGCGCCGAGATCGTGGCGTGGGCTTCCGACGAGACCGGCTTCGTCGAGCTCGACGACGCGTTCACCTCCGGCTCGTCGATGCTCCCCCAGAAGAAGAACCCGGACGCCGCCGAGCTCGCCCGCGCCAAGGCCCCCCGCCTGACGGCCGACCTGGCCGGTCTGCTCGGCGTCGCCGCCGGCCTGCCCCTCGCGTACAACAAGGACCTCCAGGAGGACAAGGAGTACCTGTTCGACGCGATCGACACGGTCGACCTGCTCCTGCCCGCGCTCACGGGGATGATCGCGGGGGCGACCTTCCGCGCCGACCGGATGCGCGCCGCGGTGACGGGCGGCTTCCTGGCGGCGACCGACCTGGCCGACCACCTCGTCACGCTCGGCTGGCCGTTCCGCCGCGCCCACGAGGCCGTCGGCCGGCTGGTGCGCGCCTGCATCGACGCCGGCATCGGGCTGGAGCAGGCCGGTCCCGCGGAGTTCGCGGCGTCCGGCCTCGACGGCGTGGCGATGCCGCCCCTCACGGCGGAGGCCTCCGTCGAGGCGAAGCGGGCGCCCGGCGGGACCGCCCGCGCCGCCGTCACCGAGCAGCTCGCCGCCGCCCGCGCGCGGGTGGCGTCGTGGTGAGCGCCCCGGCCGCGCGGATCCGGGCCGGCGCGCGGCTCGACCGCGACTTCTTCGCCCGCTCCGTGGCGGAGGTCGCCCCGGACCTGGTCGGGTGCATGCTCACGGTCGACGGCGTCGGCGGCCTGATCGTCGAGACCGAGCGGTACGAGCAGGACGACCCGGCGTCGCACAGCTTCCGCGGGCCGAAGGGCCGGGCGCTCGTCATGTTCGGCGAGCCCGGGCGGCTCTACGTGTACCGCAGCTACGGGCTCCACTGGTGCGTGAACCTGGTCTGCGAGCCCGAGGGCCGCGGCGCCGCCGTCCTCATCCGGGCGCTCGCGCCCGTCCACGGCGTCGCCCGCATGCGGGCCCGCCGGCGGAGCGTCGACGACCGGCTCCTCTGCGCCGGGCCCGGTCGCCTCACCCAGGCGCTCGCGATCGACCGCCACCTCGACGGCGCCGACGCCGTCGCGCCCGACGGGCGGGTGCGGCTCTACGACCGCGTCGCCCCCGTCACGCCGGTCGCCGGCCCGCGCATCGGGATCACCAAGGCGGCCGAGCGCCCGTGGCGCTTCGGGATGCCCGGCTCGCCGTACCTGTCGCGACCGTTCCCGCGCACGTGAGCACCGCCGCCGAGCTCGCGGCCCGCGCGGTCGACTGCGTCCCGCCCGGGGAGCTGGAGCGCAAGCTCGCCCTCGGCCGCCCGCTGCGCGTCAAGTTCGGGGTCGACCCGACGGCGCCGGACATCCACCTCGGGCACGCCGTCGCGCTCGGCAAGCTGCGGGAGTTCCAGGACGCGGGCCACCTGGCCGTCCTGATCATCGGCGACTGGACCGCCCGCGTCGGCGACCCCTCCGGCCGCACGAGCACCCGCCCCATGCTGAGCGGGGAGCAGATCGAGGCGAACGCGGTCTCCTACCGCGAGCAGGCCTTCCGCATCCTCGACCCGGACCGCACCGAGATCCGGGCGAACGGGGAGTGGTTCGAGGGCCTCGCGCTCCAGGAGGTCTTCCGCCTCGCCGGCTCGGCGACGGTCAACCAGCTCCTGCGCCGCAACGACTTCGCCCAGCGGATGCAGGCCGACCAGCCGGTGTCCGTGCTCGAGCTGCTCTACCCCCTGATGCAGGCGTACGACTCGGTGATGGTGGAGGCCGACGTGGAGCTCGGCGGCACCGACCAGCTCTTCAACTTCATGCTCGCCCGCGAGATCCAGGCGCACTACGGCATGGCGCCCCAGGTGGTCATGACGATGCCGATCCTCCCCGGGGTCGACGGCGTCCAGAAGATGAGCAAGTCCCTCGCCAACCACATCGGGGTCACCGACGCGCCCGAGGAGCAGTTCGGGCGCACGATGAGCATCCCCGACGCGGCGCTGGCCGAGTGGTACCGCCTGCTCGTCCCGGACGCCCCGCCGCCCGCGGGCCCGCCCGTCGCCGACAAGCGCCGGCTCGGGGCCCTGATCGCCGACCGCTTCCACGGTCCCGGCGCGGGCGCCCGCGCGGAGGAGCACTTCAACCGGGTGGTCCGCGACCGCGGCGCCCCGGACGAGATGCCCGACGTCGCGATCCCCCCGGGGACGGTGCACCTGCCGGCCCTCCTGGTGGACGCCCTGGGCGTCGCCTCCCGCAGCGAGGCCCGTCGCCTGATCGCCGGGGGAGGGGTCCAGATCGACGGCGCCCCGGTCCGCGATCTCGACCTCGAGGCCGACGCCCTGGACGGCCGCGTGATCCGCGCCGGCAAGCGCCGTTTCGCCCGTCTGCGCCGCGACCCCTGACGCGGTGACGGTCCCCCGGCGAGAAACTTCCGCCGGGCGCTTGACCACCCCGTCCACGCCGCTATACTCCCGCGGACCGGTTGGGGGGCACACCTGCCCCGCACACGGACAGAGGAAGCGATTGCTCTCCCTTCTCTTCGACCTCCCGCTGACGGAGACGCCCACGTAGCGAGGCGCGCGATGCGCCCGCGTTGGGAGCCTCCTGAACGTCCGGAGGCCGCGAAGAAGGGTTTCGCTCCAGCAAGAACCGTTGGCCGCCGCGCGGCCGACCATGATCCTTGAAAACTGAACAGCATGCATTTCGGCCATGGGGCGCGAGTCCCATCGGTCGCGATGGCCAGGTTTAGTACGAACCCCGTCGATCCGGCGGTCCGGCGCGAGCCGCACCGATCGGAGAGGCACAAAAAGCTCGGATCGTCTTCGCCCCTCGGGGTGGAGGCCATCTCCGGACTTCCGGTCCCGACCCGCCGGCTTCGGCCGTGTGGTCTCGTGACCAGATTTTCTTCATGGAGAGTTTGATCCTGGCTCAGGACGAACGCTGGCGGCGTGCTTAACACATGCAAGTCGAACGAGAAAGGCTCTTCGGAGCTGAGTACAGTGGCGAACGGGTGAGTAACACGTGGGCAACCTGCCCTAGGGAGCGGGACAACCCGAGGAAACT
>NZ_CP064358.1 GCF_018141545.1 Miltoncostaea oceani
ATCGGGGCGATGGGGGAGGGCCCCGAGATCCCGCTGGCGATGCGGTGTTGCGCATGGTAGGACGGACTTCGTGCCGATGTTGACAACCGAGGGACGGGCTCCTGTAGGGTCGCGCCGATTCGAGGGTCCCCGTCGATGCCCGCAGACCCCCTCGGAGGGGCGGTGCGCGGGGCGTCTCGGCTCACTTTTTCCCGCGTGATCGAGACAAGGGGGACGACGGTGAGAACACGCTCGTGGGGCTGGCGCCTTGCGGCGATGGCGGCCTGCGCGGTGCTGGCGGTCGGGGTGGCCGCATGCGGCGACGACGACGACGGTGACGCCGCCGACACCACCGGATCCGGCGACGCAGAGATCACGCTGCGGCTCGGTTACGTCACGGCGCCGGAGCACCCGTACGGCATCGCCATCGACAACTTCATCAAGGAGGTCGACACGGCCTCCGGCGGGTCCATCGCCATCGAGGCCCTCCCCAACTACCAGGGCGGCGACGTGCCGCTGCTCCAGGACGTCCGCGGCGGCGCGGTCGACATGGCCTCGGTGTCCTCCGCGGTGTGGGGGACCCAGGGCGTCAACTGCTTCGACGCGCTGCAGGCCCTCGGCCTGATCACCCGCTACGACCTCGAGCGCGAGGTCATCACCGGCCCGATCGGCGAGGAGATGCTCGCCTGCACCGACGCCGTCGGCCTGAAGGGCCTCGGCATCCACGAGGGCGGCCTCCGCAAGCCGCTCGGCGCGAAGAAGGCCCTGACGAGCCCCGCCGACTTCGACGGCCTCACCATCCGGACCCCCGAGTCCGGGGTGCTGGAGACCGGCATCCGCGCCCTCGGCGCCGACCCGACCGCGATCCCGCTGCCCGACACCTACGCCGCCCTCCGCGACGGCACCGTCGACGGGATGGAGGCCAACCTCGGCCTGATCCAGACGGTCAAGCTCTACGAGGTCGCCGACTTCGTCACCGCGAACGTCAACCTCTGGCCGTTCCCGACGGTCCTCGTCATGAACCAGGCCAAGTTCGACGCCCTCAGCGCCGACCAGCAGGCGATCATCACCGACGCCGCCGCGAACATCGCCGGCTTCTCGATCGACTTCTTCGAGGCGCCGAGCGAGCTCGTCACGACGCTCTGCGGGGAGGGCCTGAAGTTCGCCATCGCCAGCGACGCCGACCTCACCGCCTTCGGGAAGGTGTCCGAGACCGTCGTCACCGAGCTCTCCAAGGACGCCGAGACGAAGGGCTTCATCGACCAGATCCAGGCGCTCAAGGACGGCCTGCCGGCCCCGCCGGCACCCGCCCCCCTGCCCGACGGCTGCGCGGCACCCGCCGGCTGACCCGGGGCGCGTCGTCGGCCCGGCCCCGACACGGGGCCGGGCCGGCACGGGCCGGGGTTAGGCTCTGGCACCGATGACGACGACCGCCCACGAACCCGTCGGCGTGCCGCCCCCCACCACGGTGGCCGTCCTCGCGGGCGTCGAGCGGTGGCTGGGGGTCTACTCCCAGGCCGCCGTCCGGATCGCCTCGGTGGGGGCGGTCATCTCCGCGACGATCGCCCTCCTCGCCGTCGTCGGGAACGTCTTCACCCGCCAGGTCCTCGGGTTCTCGATCTTCGGGGCGAACGAGCTCGCCAGCTTCGCGTTCCTCTGGACGATCTGGATGGGGGTGTCGCTCGCCGTGAAACGCGGCGCCGTCACCGTCATCACCCTCCTCTCGCACCACGGACCCGCCCTCTGGCAGCGGTCGGTGCGGACGTTCTCCGCGCTCAGCCTCGCGGTGTTCCTCGCCTACGCCTGCTACCGCTCCACCGAGTTCGCCCTCGGCCGGGGGGCGCCGGCGGGGGTGACGTCCGCCCTCGAGATCCCGTGGTTCTACCCGGTGGTCTCGATGGCCGTCGGCTTCTACTTCATCACCCTCCACTACCTCCACGCCGTCGCCGGGGAGGCCCGCGTCGCGGCGCTCCGCGGCCGGGTCGGCCTGTACGAGGCCGCCACCGGCCTCGCCGGCGGCCTCGTCGTCGGCGCGGCGGTGTGGCTCGCCCTGTGGACGGTGCTCACCCTGGGGGCCGCCCCCCTCGTCGCCCTCGGGATCCTGTTCGTCGCCCTGACCCTCGCGGGGACCCCGATCGTCTTCATGCTCGCGATCGTCGGGATCATCGCGATGTTCTCGCCGTCGTTCCTCGGCCTGACGTTCTACCCCACCGTCGACCCGATCACCCCGTTCTTCCAGAGCCAGTCGACGATGGGCCTGTCGGGCGGCAGCGAGCTGCTGGTGATCCTCATGTTCCTCATCGTCGCGGAGGTCATGAACGCCAGCGGCCTGTCAACCCGCCTCATCGCGTTCGCGGCGTCGCTCGTCGCCCACCTCCGCGGCGGGATGGCCTACGTCTGCCAGCTCACCTCGGCGGTCGTCTCGGGGATCTCCGGCTCCGCCCAGGCCGACGCGGCGATCATGACCCCCCTCCTCGTCCCGGCGATGGAGCGGGAGGGGTACCGCCGCGACGTCGCCGCCGCCGTCGTCGCGGGGGCGTCGATCAAGGGCCCCATCGGGCCGCTGTCGATCATGTTCATCGTCTACGGCATCGTGGTGCAGGGCCCGGCGGGGGCGTCGATCTCGGCGCTGCTCCTGTCGGGGGTCGTCGCCGAGCTGCTCCTCCTGATCTTCCAGGCGGCGACGGTCTACGTCGTCGTCCGGCGGATGGACTTCCTCGTCCCCCGGCCGTTCGCGGGGTGGCGGGTCGTCGGCCGCACCGGCCTCGACGCCCTCCCGGTGCTCGCGATCCCGGTGGTGATCCTCGGCGGCATCTTCACCGGCGTCTTCACCCCGTCGGAGTCGGGGGCGATCGCCGCCCTCGTCACCATCGGCCTCGCCCTCTTCTGGTACGCCAGCCTGTCGCCGCTGCAGCTGCCGGCGGTGATCATCGCGGCCGCCGTCGAGACCGGCATCGTGATGCTCCTCCTCGGCGACTCGTCGATCCTCGCGAAGGCCCTGTTCATCAACGGCTTCGGCACCGACGTCCAGGAGTTCCTCACCGGGATCACCGACAACAAGTACGTGTTCCTGCTGGTCGTGAACGTCCTGCTGCTGGCCGTCGGGATCTTCATCGAACCCCTCCCGGCCGTCTACATCCTCGCCCCGTTCCTCGCCCCCGTCGCGGTCCTCGAGTACGGCATCGACCCCGTCCACTTCGGGTTGATCATGGTCTTCAACCTGGTGCTCGCCCTCATCCACCCGCCGATCGGGCTGGTGATCTTCCTCGTGTCGAGCATCGCGAAGGTCTCGGTGGAGCGGTTGTCGGTGATGATCCTCCCGTGGCTCGCGGTCAGCCTGCTCGTCCTGTTCCTCATCACCTACCTCCCGAGCGAGGCCGTGCTCGTCCTCTCGAACCTGCTCGAGTGAGGACCGCCACCGCCCTCGGCGCGGGGGCGATGGTCTGCTGGGGGGTCGCGTACGTGCCCTCCGCCTGGCTGGTCGAGACGTGGCCGCCGCTGGTGGCGGCCGGCGCGCGCCTCGGCCTCGGCGGCCTGCTGCTGCTGGGCCTCCTCGCCGTCCTCCACCGGCCGCTGCGGCCCGGGGTGGGGGTGGGGACCGTCGGGTGGCTCGCGTTCACACAGTCCGTCCTCTTCTACGGCGCGACGTTCTGGGGGATCGCCCACGCCGGCGCCGGCCTCGCGGCGGTCCTCGCCAACACGGACGCCCTCTTCGTCGCCGTCCTCGCCGCCGCCGTCCTCGGCGAGCGGCTCTGGCCGGTGCAGTGGGCGGGCCTCCTCGTCGGCCTCGCCGGGGCGGCGGTCGTGGTGTGGGAGGGGCCCCTCTGGCCGCCCGCCCTGTCGGGGACGGCGCTGGTGGTCGTCGGCGGGGCGGTGGCGTGGAGCGTCGGCACCGTCGTCGTCGCCCGCGGCGTCCGCGCCGAGGGGGACCCCCTCGCCCTCGCCGGGTGGCAGATGCTCGCCGGGGGGGTGGTGCTGTGCCTCGCCGGCCTCGCCTGGGAGGGCCCGCCGGACGCCGCCGGGGCACGGGAGCTCGGCCTCGTCGTCGCCCTCGCCGTCGTCGGCTCCGCCGCGCCGTTCGCGTTGTTCTACCTCGCCCTCACCCGCGCCCCCGCGGCGGAGGTGTCGGCGTGGTTCTTCCTCGTCCCCGTCATCGGGGTCCTCAGCGCCTGGCCGCTGCTGGGGGAGGAGCCGACGCTGCAGCTCCTCGCGGGGATGGTCGGGGTCTGCGCCGGCCTGTGGATGGTGATGGGGATCCGGCACGGCCGCCCCGGGAGGGCGTTGGTAGACTCGACGGCACCGCCGTGAGCACCCCACCACCCGCTCGACGCACGTGATCCTCGTCCTGTCGGGCGGCACCGGCGGCTCGAAGATGGTCGACGGCCTCGCCCGGGTCCACGGCCAGGCGGGCCTCGTCGCGATCGTCAACACCGGCGACGACGGGGACTTCTACGGGCTGCGGGTCTGCCCCGACCTCGACATCTGCACCTACGTCCTCGCCGGCGTCGTCGCCGACCGCGGGTGGGGGTACGCCGACGACACCTTCCGCCTCCTCGAGGGCCTCGCCACCTACGGCCGGGAGTCGTGGTTCGGCCTCGGCGACCGCGACCTCGCCACCCACCTGCACCGCACCCTCCGCCTCGCCGAGGGCGCCGGCCTCACCGAGGTGACCGCCGAGATCTGCGCCCGGCTGGGGGTGGAGGCGACGCTCCTGCCGATGAGCGACGACCCCGTGCGGACGCGGATCACCACCCCCGGCGGGGAGCGCACCTTCCAGGAGTACCTCGTCCGGGACGGGGCCCGGGACGACATCACGGGGATCGTCATGGAGGGGGTCGCGGACGCCGCCCCCGCCCCCGGCCTGCTGGCCGCGATCGCCGAGGCCGAGCGGATCGTCATCGCCCCCTCCAGCCCCGTCGTCTCGATCGGGACGATCCTCGCCGTCCCCGGGGTGCGCGACGCCCTCGCCGCCCGCCGCGCCGACTGCGTCGCCGTCACCCCGATCATCGGCGGCGCCCCCGTCGAGGGCCCCGCCGCCCGGTTCCTCGCCGGCGCCGGCTACCCCGAGTGCTCCGCCACCCAGATGGCCCGCATCTACGCCGACGTCGCCGCGGTGTTCCTCCTCGACTCCTCCGACGCCGCGGAGGCCCCCGCCGTCGCCGCCCTCGACGTCCGGCCGGTGCTCACCGACGTCCTCATGCCCGACCACGCCGCCCGGGCCCGCCTCGCGGCGGAGGCCCTCGGGGCGCTCCCGTGAGCGGCGGCGTCTGGGCGGTCATCCCCGTGAAGCCCCTGCGGGGGGCGCTGCGGCGGCTCACCTCCGCCCTCGAGGCACCCGTCCGCCGTGAGCTGCAGGTCGCGATGCTCACCGACGTCCTCGGCGCGTGCGCGGGGACGGGGGACCTCGCCGGGGTCATGATCGTCACCTCCGACCCCGACGCCGCCGCCCTCGGCGCCGCCATCGCCGGCGCCCGCGTCGTCCCCGACCACGACCCACCCCGCGGCATGAACGCCGCCGTCGCCCGCGGCCTCGTCGCCGTCGCCGCCGAACGCGCCGACGCGGCCCTCGTCCTCACCGCCGACCTCCCGCTCGCCCGGCCCGAGGACATCGCCGCGATCATCGCCGCCGGCCCCGCCGCCCCGTCCGCGCTGCTCGTGCCGTCCGCCGACGGCACCGGCACCAACGCGATGCTGCTGCGGCCCCCCGCGGCCCTCGCCCCCCGCCTCGGCCCCGACTCCTACGCCCGCCACACCGTCCAGGCGGCCCGCCGCGGCCTGCCCGTCACCCGGCTGGAGCTCCCCCGGCTGGCGCTCGACATCGACACCCCCGCCGACCTCACCACCCTCGTCGGGACCGGGACGGCGTGCGCCACCCTCGAGGTCTGCGGGCGCCTGCGGATCACCGAGCGCCTCGAGGCGGGGAGCGTCCTCTGAGGCTCTGGCCGCTGTCGGCGTTGCCGGAGGTGGTGCCCGGCGACGACCTCGCCGGCATGCTCGCCGACCGCGCCGTCCCCGAGGGGATGGCCCCCGGGGACGTCCTCATGCTCGCCCACAAGGTCGTCTCGAAGGCGGAGGGACGGATCGTCGCCCTCGCCGACGTCACCGCCGGCCCCGCCGCCCGGGCCCTGGCGGAGGAGACCGGCAAGACCCCCGCCCTCTGCGAGCTGATCCTCTCCGAGAGCCGCCGCATCGTCCGCCGCCGCCGGAGCCTCCTCGTCTGCGAGACCCACCACGGCTTCGTCTGCGCGAACGCCGGGATCGACTCCTCCAACGCCCCCGACGGCACCGTCGTCCTCCTCCCCGTCGACCCCGACGCATCCGCCCGGGGCCTCCAGGCCCGCCTGGCGGCGGCGGTGGGGGGGAGGGTCGGCGTCATCGTCATCGACACCCACGGCCGGCCGTTCCGGCGGGGCCTCGTGAACGTCGCGATCGGCGTCGCCGGGTTCGCCCCCGTCATCGACCACCGCGGGGAGCGGGACCGCTCCGGCCGCGTCCTCGTCGCCACCGACCAGGCGATCGCCGACGAGCTCGCCGCGGCGGCGGGGATCTACCTCGGCAAGGACGCCGGGACCCCGGCGGTGGTCGCCTCCGGCGTCGCGACGGAACCGTCACCCGGTGGGGCGCACCTCCTGGTCCGCGACCCGGAGCATGACCTCTTTCGCACTTAACCCCCGGCGTCTGGCGGGAGCCGCCCCACGCGCATAATGTGCGCCACTCGACACCGTCGACTGCCGACGACCGACCCCGGAGAGTCCATGCAGGGAGATCTCGGCACCCCGGACGCGCCGCTGCGCGTGGCCATCATCGGATCGGGGCCCTCGGGCTTCTACGCCGCGGAGCACCTCCAGGAGCAGGACCACCTCGAGGTGCAGATCGACATGTACGACCGCCTCCCGACCCCGTTCGGGCTCGTCCGCGGCGGCGTCGCACCCGACCACCAGAAGATCAAGTCGGTCACCCGCGTCTACGACAAGATCGCCGCGCACCCCGAGTTCCGCTTCTACGGCAACGTGGAGATGGGCCGCGACCTCACCCACGCCGACCTGTCGGCGTACTACCACGCGATCATCTACGCCGTCGGCGCCCGCACCGACCGGCGGATGGGGATCCCCCGCGAGCACCTCCCCGGCAGCCACTCCGCCACCGAGTTCGTCGGCTGGTACAACGCCCACCCCGACTTCCGGAGCCTCGGCTTCGACCTCACGTCGCGGAGCGCGGCGGTGGTCGGCAACGGCAACGTCGCGATGGACCTCGCCCGGATCCTCGCGAGCCCCCGCGACGTGCTCGCCCAGACCGACATCGCCGAGCACGCCCTCCACGCCCTCGAGGGCAACGGCATCGAGGAGATCCACGTCCTCGGACGCCGCGGACCGGCGCAGGCGGCGTTCACCAACAAGGAGCTGAAGGAGCTCGGTGAGCTCCCCGGCGTCGACGTCGTCGTCGACCCCGCCGACGTCGCCCTCGACCCCCTCAGCGCCGCCGCCGTCGCGCGGACCCCGAACCGCACCCGCGACCGCAACCTCGACCTCCTCCGGGAGTTCTCGGAGCGGCCCCTCACCGGCGCCCCCCGGCGGATCGTCCTGCACTTCCTCGTGTCGCCCGTCGAGATCGTCGGGACCGAGCGCGTCGAGGCCCTCCGGATCGTCCACAACGAGCTGTACGAGAGCGAGGACGGCTCGATCCGCCCCCGCCCGACGGAGCGGATCACGACGATCCCCCTCGGGCTGGTGTTCCGGGCGATCGGCTACCAGGGCGTCCCGCTGCCGGGGATCCCGTTCGACGCGATGCGCGGCGTCATCCCCAACGAGCAGGGCCGCATCATCGACCCCGCCACCGGCGGCCCCGTCGAGGGCGAGTACGTCGTCGGGTGGATCAAGCGCGGACCGCAGGGGATCATCGGGACGAACAAGCCCGACTCCCAGGAGACCGTCGACGCCCTCCTCGCCGACCTCACCTCCGGGAACCTCCACAAGCAGGAGGTCCCCCCGCGGACGGTGCTGGAGCGGCTCCTCAGCGAACGCCGCCGCGACTTCGTCTCGTACGAGGACTGGCAGCTCATCGACCTGCTGGAGCAGGAGCGCGGCAAGGCGAGCGGCGCCCCCCGCGTGAAGTTCAGCAAGGTGGAGGAGATGCTCCACGCCCTCCAGGAGCGCAAGCTCGCCGCCGCCGAGGAGGCACGCGCCGAGGCGGAGGGCTAGGCCGAGGCGCCGCTCCCGATGAGGTCGTAGACCGTGTTGCGCCGCGCCGGGGTCCGGCCGGCGCCGCGGATCGTCGCCTCGATCTCCTCGGGGGTGGCGAGCTGCCCGTGGGCGGCGCCCGACGCCCGGGAGATGTTCTCGTCCATGAGGGTCCCCCCGAAGTCGTTGCACCCGGCCTCGAGGAGGCGCGCCCCGCCGGACAGGCCGAGCTTCACCCACGACGCCTGGATGTTGTCGATCAGGCCGTCGAGGGCGATCCGCCCGACGGCGTGGACGAGGACGACCTCGTCCCACGTCGGGCCGGGCCGTGACCGGCCCTGCAGGAAGATCGGGGACCCCATGTGCACGAACGGCAGCGGCACGAACTCCGTGAACCCGCCGGTGCGGCGCTGGATCTGGCGGAGCACCTCCAGGTGGTTCGCCCACGCCCGCGGTCCGTCGATGTGGCCCATCATCATCGTGGTCGTCGCCCGCAACCCCAGCTCGTGGGCGGTGATCATCACCTCCGCCCACTCTGCGGTGCGGACCTTGTCGGGGCACAGGTGGGCCCGGACGCGGTCGTCGAGGATCTCGGCGGCGGTGCCGGGGAGGGTCCCGAGGCCGGCGTCGCGGAGGCGGGTGAGGAACTCCCGGACGGTGATCCCGAGGGTGTGGGCGCCCTGCCACACCTCCAGCGGCGTGAAGCCGTGGACGTGCATCTCGGGGAGGCGCTCCTTGATCCCCTCGAGCACCGAGACGTAGAAGTCACCGGTGAAGTCGGGGTGGATGCCGCCCTGCAGGCACACCTCCGTCGCGCCCCGCTCCCACGCCTCGACGGAGCGGTGGACGACCTCGTGGACGTTCAGGATGTACGGGTCGCCGCGGAGGTTCATGCTCTTCGGGCCCCGCGAGAAGCCGCAGAAGCCGCACCGGAAGTAGCACTGGTTCGTGTAGTTGATGTTGCGGTTCACGACGTAGGTGACGGTGTCGCCGTTGCGGCGGACGCGCAGGGCGTCGGCGACCCGCGCGACGGCCTCCACCTCCGGGCCGCGGGCCCGGAACAGCCGCTCGATCTCCGCGACCCGCGGTGGGGTGCCCTCCAGGGACCGGCCGAGGATCCCGGCGAGGTCCGGGGCGATGCGCGACAGGCCCTCGTCGGGGTCCGCGCCACGCCAGTCGTCGTCCTCCCACTCGGCGGACAGGCGCCGCGCGGGGACGGGGGGCTCCTCGTCACGTCCCGGCGCCCACGTGTACCGGGGCCGCGACGCGCCGGACCCGTCGATCTGGCCGAGCCACGCCGTGAACAGGGGGCGGGCGAGGTCACGGCGGGCGTCGTCGATCTCGGTCTCGGGCGGCAGCGCCGTCCGCTCCACGAGGGGGCGGGGGGCGACGGCGTCGCGGAGGGCCCCGACCCGCGCGGGCTCCCAGTCGCCGACGACGAGGTCGACGGCCCCGGCGGCGATCGCGTCGAGGGCCTCCTCGAGGGTGTCGACCACCACCGACACGCGGGTGGCGATGCCGGGCAGCCACCCCAGCTCGATGGCCTCGTCGAGGCCGGCGGGGGTGGTCCGCAGGAACGCCGCCCCGGTGCGCACGAGGGCGTCGAGGACGTCGGCGCGGGGGCCTTCGTGGCGGACGGTGATCCGCCAGCCCCCGACGCCGCGGGCGAGGAGGGCCATCGCCTGGTCGGGGGCCACCACCCACGCGAGGGCGGGGGCGTCGGCGCGGTCCGTCTCGACGGGGACGAGCCGCTCCTCGAGGACGGCGGCGACGGCGGCGTCGTCGAGGCCGGCGGCCTCCCGGACACGGGCCCGGCCGGCGGTGGCGGCGGCCCCGGCGGGGAGGGTGCGGCAGAAGGTGATGCTCATGCCGGCACCGCCGCCATCGGGTGGGGCGCACCGGGGAGGGCGAGCCCGTCGGCGTCGGCGAGGGACCGGGCGTGGTCACGGACCCCCGCGTCGACGAAGTCGTCGTCGCGCAGGTACTCGGGGTAGACGGTGAGCCGCTCCCGCAGCTCATAGCCGGAGTCGGCGCAGAGGCGGCGGAGGCCCTCGATGTCCGGCCACGGCGCCTCGGGGTTCACGAAGTCGGGGGTGAGGGGGGAGACCCCGCCCCAGTCGTTGATGCCCGACAGCAGCAGCGGCCCGTAGTCGGCCGACAGGTTCGGGGGGGCCTGGATGCTCATCGCCGGGCCCATCACCAGCCGCGCGGTGGCGCAGGCGGTCATCAGCTCGACCAGGCCGGGTTCGCCGGCGGCGGCCATCGGTGTCCCGGGCTTGGCGCGGAAGTTCTGCACGATGACCTCCTGGATGTGGCCGTAGGACTCGTGCAGCTCGCGCAGCGCGAGGAGCGCCTCGACGCGCTCACGGACGGTCTCGCCGATGCCGATCAGGATCCCCGACGTGAAGGGGATCCGCAGCTGCCCGGCCCGGCGGATCATGGCGAGGCGGGTCGCGGGCCGCTTGTCGGGTGCGTGCTCGTGGGGTCCCCCGGGGCCGCACAACCGGTCGGACACCGACTCCAGCATCATCCCCTGGCTCGCCGAGACCTCCCGCAGCTCCCGCAGCTCCCGCATGCCGAGGATCCCGGCGTTCGGGTGGGGCAGCAGGCCGGTGCGCTCCAGGACCATCCGGCACATCGCCGTCAGGTACGACTGGGTCGTCTCGTGGCCGAACCGCCGCAGCGCGGCGCGGTGGCTGGGGAACCGGGCCTCGGGGCGGTCGCCGAGGGTGAACAGCGCCTCCTTGCACCCGAGGCGGCGTCCCGCCTCGGCGACCTGGAGGATCTCGTCGGGGCTCATGGTGTGGGCCCGCGGGTCGGTGTCCAGGTGCGCGAACGTGCAGTACGAGCAGACGTCCCGGCACAGGTTCGTGAGGGGGATGAACACCTTGCGGGAGTAGGTGACGACCGGCGGCCGGCCGCGGTCCCGCATCTCGGCGGCGGCGGCCCACAGGACCGGGTGCTCCGCGCCGCGGACGTCGGCGAGGGCGAGGGCCTGCGCGTCGGTGAGGCGGCGCCCCTCGAGGGCGGCCTCGACGGCGTCGCGCACGGCGGGACGCAGGGCGGTGAGGGCGGGGGCCGTCACCCGGGTTCGGGGCCTTCCCCGCCACGGAACTTGCGCCAGTCGGCGGGGCGCTTCTCCTGGAAGGAGGCGATCCCCTCCGCCGGCTCGACGCCGTGGACGTGGTTGAGGGCCACCAACTCCAACCCGTGCTGGACGGCGCCGTAGAGCTGGTCGGTCTGGGCGTTCAACGCGATCTTCGCCAACCGCAGGCCCTGGGGGCTGCGGCGGAGGATCTGGTCGCACCACGCATCGACCTCGGCGTCGAGGTCCCCGTCGGGGACGACCTTGTTCACCAGGCCCATCTGGAGGGCCTCCTCGGCGGTGTACTGGCGGGTGAGGTAGAGGATCTCCCGGGCCTTCTTCTCCCCGACCGTGGCGGGCAGGAGCTGGCACCCCCACCACAGGGGGGCCGACCCGATCTTCGGGCCCGCCTGGCCGAAGCGGCCGGACTCCCCCGTGATCGTGAGGTCACAAAGGACGTTGAGTTCGTTGCCGCCGCCGATGCAGTAGCCGCGGACCTTCACCACGATCGGCTTGCCGTTGTTGCGGATCGCCAGGCCGAGGCGGTCGTGGAGGTGGTGCAGGGCCCGCTTCTGGGCGAGGGTGCGGGTCGGGTCGCGGACGTCGCCGCCGACGCAGAACGCCCGGTCCCCCGCCCCGGTGAAGACGATCACCCCGACCGCCTCGTCGTCGGCGGCGGCCTCGAAGGCCTCGGCGAGTTCCCGGATGGTCTGGGAGCGGAACGCGTTCAGGCGGTCGGGTCGGTTGATGGTGATCGTCGCCCGGCCACCTGCGACCTCGTAGAGGATGTCCTCGAAGCTGGGAACGGCGGACCTCGGGAGGGATCGTGGCGCGGGCACCGCCCGCGGATCGCTGATCCTAGCGACCTCCCCCCGTCAGGTGCCGGACCATTTCGTCTTGCATCGTGATACGGGGGTTCGCGGAGTGCGCCGTCTCCTTGCCGCTCCGGGCACCGGAGGCGTATGACTCGTTCGTCGCATCAATCACAAGACGGATGTTCACGATGCGAGACACCGGCGTGGAGACAGTGGAGCAGGGGGAGGAGGCGCCGGACGTACCGGCCGTCAGCCCCCGCTACCGCATCCAGGCCATCGAGCGGGCGGTCGCGATCCTGAACGCCTTCTCGGTGGACGACCCCGAGCTCGGCGTGACCGAGCTCGCCGAGCGGGTCGGTCTGCACAAGTCGACGGTCCACCGGTTCATGGTGAACCTCGACGCCGCCGGCCTGGTCGAGCGCAACCCGCGCACCGGCCGCTACCGCCTCGGGCTCCACATCTTCGAGCTCGGCGGCCTCGTCATGCAGCAGATGAACCTCTGGGACGAGGCCCTGCCCTTCCTGGAGAGCCTCGTCCGCGACACCGGCGAGACCGGCCACCTGGCCGTGCTCGACGGGGGGGAGGCCATCTACATCGAACGCGTCGAGGCGCGGCGGGCGCTGCGCGTCCCGTCGGCCATCGGCCGCGGGTACCCGGCCCACGCCACGAACCTCGGCAAGGTCCTGCTCGCCGACCTCCCGCGTGAGCGGGTGGTCGAGATCGTGTCCGAACGGGGCCTCGCGGCCTACACGCCGAACACGATCACCGACCTCGGTGCGCTGGAGGCCGAGCTCGAGAGCATCCGCGAACGCGGGTACGCGATCGACGACGAGGAGTACGACGAGGGCCTGCGCTGCATCGGCGCCGGCGTGCGCGACCACAGCGGGCACGTGGTGTCCGCACTGGGCATCGGGGGCCCGGTCACCCGGATCACCCCCGAGCGCGTCGACGAGCTGGCCGGCCTGGTGATGGCGGCCGCGAACGGCCTCTCACGCCGTCTGGGTGCGCACCAGTCCGGGGCGTACGCCCCGGCGACCCTGCGCGTCCGAAACACTGCATCCGAGACGCCGGCCGTGCGGCCGGGCGCGTCGTGAGCAGCTGCCGCCCACCCCCGGGGTGAGCGCGCACCGTCCCGAGTCCACGACACACACCCCCCAAGGAGATCCAACGACCATGGCGACCACCGCCAGCAATCCCTCCCTGCGACTCTCGAGCCGCACCTCGCATTTCGTGCTCCCCAAGCAGTGGGCGTCGATGCGCAAGGCCGAGGCCCTCGAGCGGGAGACCGGCAAGCGCGTCATCCACTTCGAGAAGGGCGACTTCCAGGGCGACGAGTTCCGTCCCGCCCCGCACATCATGGAGGCCTGCGCGAAGGCCGTCGCCGACGGGCACGTGCGCTACGTGCCGGGCCCCGGCCTGCCGGAGCTCCGTGACGCGATCGCCGAGGAGGCCACCAAGCGCGGCCGCCCGACGGTCCGCGAGGAGGTCCTCGTCACCATGGGCGCCAAGCACGCCCTCACCCAGTCCCTCCTCACGATGGTGGACCAGGGCGACGAGGTCATCTTCCCGAACCCCGGCTACCCCCCGGACGAGTTCTGGATCACGTACGCCGGCGGCTCGGTCGTCTACGCGCCGCTCGTCGAGCCGGACTTCCACTTCGACCTGGACTCGCTCGAGAGCCTGATCACGCCGAAGACGAAGATGCTGATCATCAACTCCCCGCAGCGGCCCAACGGTCAGACCGTCGGCCAGCTGGAGGAGATCGCCGCGATCTGCACCGAGCACAACGTCATGGTGCTGACGGACGAGATCTTCAGCCACATGGTCTACTCGGGCGCCGAGCACAAGACGATCGCCGCCGTCGAGGGCATGGCCGACCGCTCCATCCTGGTCGACACGTTCTCGAAGACGTACATCATGACCGGCTTCCGCATCGGCTGGTGCGTGGCCAACAAGGACCTGATCACCACGATGGACATCTTCCAGCAGAACTCGGTCACCAACGTGCCCGCGTTCGTGCAGCTGGCGGCCCTCGCGGCGATCACCGGCCCGCAGGACCACGTCATCGAGATCACCAAGAAGCTCGAGGGCAAGCGCGACCGCACCGTCGCCGCCCTCAACAAGATGCCCGGCGTCGAGTGCCCGACCCCCGACGGGTCGTTCTACGTCTTCCCGGACATCCGCGGCACGGGCATGACCGCCCAGCAGTTCGCCGACTACATGATCGAGAACTACCAGGTGGGCGTCGTGGCCGGCTCGGCCTTCGGCGACCGTGGCGAGGGCCACATCCGCCTGACGTACGCGTGCCCCGACGACGTGCTCGACGAGGGCCTGGACCGCATCCGCAAGGGGCTCGAGAACCTCTAGCCGGCGGTGACGGAGGCCGGTGCGTCCCGGGTGCGTGACCGGGGTGCACCGGCCTTCCGTATGCTCGACCGCGGTCCGGAGACCCTGAATCGACAAGGAGTTGCGAGTGGCTGAGCGTCTGTTCTGGGAGGAGCTGAACCCCGGCGACGAGGCGGTTTCACTGAACCGCACGATCACCGAGGCCGACGTCGTGAACTTCTGCGGCGTGTCCGGCGACTTCAACTGGTTCCACATCGACGACGTGCGTGCATCGGAGTCCGTGTTCGGCAAGCGCGTCGCCCACGGCATGCTGGTCACCTCCGTCGCGACCGGCCTCCAGGTCGAGAAGATGGAGCCGAAGATCGCCACCGCGGCGTTCGTGGGTCTCAAGGAGTGGGCGTTCCGCGCCCCCGTCTTCTTCGGTGACACCGTCCGCGTGAAGCGCACCATCGGCGAGAAGTCCGAGCACAAGAACCCCGCTCAGGGCTGGTGCATCTACGAGATCGAGGTCCTCAACCAGGAGGACAAGGTCGTGCAGCGCGGTCAGTGGAACATGCTGATCCAGCGCAAGCCGGCCTGACACAGGTCGTCGGCCATGACGCCCGGCTCTGACAAGGAGTCGGGCGTCACGCGGCGAACCCCGGGGGCATGGACACCACAGCCCCCACCCACACCATCACCGTCGCCCAGGCCGCCGCGGCCCTCGGGGTCTCCGAGCGCACGGTCTGGCGGTACCTCAAGTCCGGGCGCCTGCCCGGTGAGACCGTCGGCGAGCCCGGCGCCCAGCGCACCCTGATCCCGTCCGTCGCCGTCGACGCCCTCCAGGGCGGCCGCGGCGGCGCCGACGCCGACGAGCTGCGCCGTGAACGCGACCGCCTCGTGGCGGAGCTCGCTGCGACCCGCGCCGAACGGGACGCCCTCGAGGGACGCGTCGGCGTGCTGCAGCGGGCCCTCTCCACGCCGCTGCGCCCCGGCATCGCCGAGCGGGCACTGTCGCGGGCCCTCGGGGTCGCCGCCGCCGCCCGCGCACGCGGACCGCGGGTCTACTCCCTGCGCTAGGTCGACCGCCCCCCGGGCCGCGACGCGGCCCGGGGGAGGGGACCGTCCTAGAGGCCGAGCTCCTTGCTGATGATCAGCTGCTGGATCTCGCTGGTGCCCTCCGTGATGGAGGCGAGCTTGGCGTCGCGGTAGTACCGCTCCACCGGGTACTCGACGACGTAGCCGTAGCCGCCGTGGATCTGGACGGCCTCACGGCAGACGTAGTCGGCGACCTCCGCGGAGAAGTACTTGGCCATCGAGGCCTCCTTCACGCACGGCTTGCCGTTCGAGTAGAGCCACGCGGCCTTGTAGGCGAGGCTCTTCGCCGCCTCGATGCGGGTCGCCATGTCGGCGAGCTTGAAGCGGATCGCCTGGAACTTGGAGAGGCTCCGGCCGAACGCCTCGCGCTCGGTGGCGTACTGGCGGGCGGCCTCGAAGGCGGCCTCCGCGATCGCCGCCGACTTCACGCCGTGGGAGACGCGGCCCGTGATGAGGGCCTCCATCAGGGCCCCGAAGGCGCCCTCCTTACCGCCGAGGAGGGCGTCCTCGCCGACCTCGCAGTCCTCGAACAGCAGCTCCGCCGTGTCCGAGGAGCGGTGGCCCATCTTCTCCAGCTTGCGGGTCACCTCGAAGCCGGGGGTCTCCCGGTCGACGATGAAGACGCTGATGCCCTCACCGCGCTTGGTCTTGTCGGTGTAGGCCGCGACGAGGCAGTAGTCGCAGATCGTCCCGTTGGTGATGAAGTTCTTGCGGCCGTTGATGACGTAGCCGCCGTTCTTCTTCTCGGCGCGGGTCGCGAGGCCGGCGGCGTCCGAGCCGGTGTTCGGCTCGGTGATCGCGTAGGCGCCGATGATCTCCCCGGCGATGGACCGCGGCAGGTACTTCTCCCGCTGCGCGTCGGTGCCGAACTTGTAGATCGGGAACGCCGCGAGGTCGGCGTGGGCGTTCACCGAGGCGGTGATGCCGGCCGAGACCTTCGCCATCTCCTCCACGAAGATGCACTCGGTGATCTTGTCGGCCCCGATGCCGCCGTACTCCTCGGGGAAGACGATCCCGAGGAGGCCGAGCTCGCCCAGCATCGGCAGGACCTGGACCGGGAACTTCTCGTTGCGCTCCGCCTCCTCGACCAGCGGGAGGATCTCCCCCTGGGCGAACTCGCGGACCATCTGGCGCAGGTCCTCCTGCTCCTCCGTGAAGGCGTAGCTCAGCATTCGGCAACCTCGACCGGGTCGTTGGCCGTCGCCGCGGGCCGCGGCCGACGGTAAAGGTCCGGAAAGTCTACCCGCGCGCCTCCCGATAGACTGACCATCCGTGAGCGACCCCTTCCGCCTCGACGGGCGCACCGTCATCGTCACCGGCGCCTCCCGCGGCATCGGCGCCGACGTGGCCCGCGCCATCAGCTCCCGCGGCGGCGGCGTGGTGATCGTCGCGCGCTCCGCGGACGCGCTGACGGAGCTCGCCGGGTCCCTGCCCGGCCCCGTCGCCACCGTCGCCGGCGACGTCGCCGACACGATGGTCGCCGGTGAGGCCCTCGACGCCGCGGAGACGCTCGGCGGCACCCTCTGGGGCGTCGTCAACAACGCCGGCATCAACCCCTACTACCACCCGGTGCTCGAGACGCCCCTGGCGGAGTGGGACGAGATCCTCCAGGTCAACCTCCTCGGCGCCGCGGCGTTCGCGCGGGCGGTGGGCCTCGCCCTCGTCGAGGCCGGCGGGGGCGGGCGGATCGTGAACCTCAGCTCCATCGCCGGGCTGACGGGGCTGCCGAACATCGGCCCCTACAACGCCTCCAAGGCCGCCCTCGACGCGTTGACGCGGACCCTCGCCGTCGAGCTCGGCCCGTCGGGGATCCTCTGCAACTCCGTCGCCCCCGGGACGATCGGGACGGAGATGGTGGAGGGCCTCATGACGGCGAACCCCGCCCTGAAGGAGCGCCTCGTCGCGAAGGCGCCGCTCGGGCGGATCGGGACCGTCGCCGAGGCGGCGTGGCCGATCGTGTTCCTCCTCACCGACGCCGCCAGCTTCATCACCGGCCAGACGCTGGTGGTCGATGGCGGGCGGCTCGCCGCCGGCTAGAGCCGGGTCGTGCGCATCGTCGTCTGCGGGGGCGGCACCGCCGGGTGCGTCGCCGCCGCGCGCCTCTCCGAGGACCCCGCCCACGAGGTGACGCTCCTCGAGGTCGGCCCGCACTACCGCCCGGGGGAGTGGCCGCCGGAGCTGGCGCACTCGCACCGGATCATCAAGGAGACCCACGACTGGGGGTACCAGGCCCGCGCCGGGGCGTCGCCCCGCCTCGTGCACGTCCCCCGCGGCCGGGTGGTGGGCGGGTCCTCCGTCACGAACGGCGCGATCGCCCTGCGCGGCCACCCCGAGCACTACGACGAGTGGGACGACCTCGTCGACGGGTTCGGGTGGGACAGCTGGCTGCCGTGGTTCCGGGCGATCGAGGCGGACCGCGACTTCGGGGACGCCGACTGGCACGGCGACGCCGGCCCGATCCCCGTCGGGCGGTACCCGCGGCCGTGGATGGAGATGCAGGAGCGCTTCGCCGAGGCGGCGCTCTCCGCCGGCCACGGGTGGGTCGACGACCACAACGCCCCCGGGGCGGTCGGCATCGGCCCGATCCCCCTGAACATGGTCGACGGCCGCCGCCAGACCCCCGCCGACCGGTACCTCGACCCCGCCCTCGCGCGCCCCAACCTGACGTTGCGGACCGGGGTCCTCGTCGACCGGGTCGAGGTGGCGGGGGACCGGGTGCGGGCCGTGGTCGTCACGGGCCCCGACGGGTCCACGGAGATCCCCGCCGACGCCGTCGTGATGGCGCTCGGGACGTACGCCACCCCGGCGGCGCTGCTGCGCTCCGGCATCGGGCCCGCCGACGAGGTCGGCCGCCACGGCATCACCCCCGTCGCCGAGGTCCCCGGGGTGGGCCGGGGGATGCAGGACCACCCGAAGGTGTCGTACCGCTTCGAGCTCGCGCTGGAGGCCCCCCCGTGGCCGAACCCCTGGTACCAGTGCCTCCTCACCGGCGCCCACGAGGTCGGCGGGGAGCGGCGCGTCTACCAGGTGATGCCGTACTCGGGGCAGGTCGACGGGGGCCAGCGCTTCACGGACCTCAACGTCCAGGTCGCCGACGCCCGGTCGCGGCGGGGGGCGGTGCGGCTGCAGGGGACCGACCCGGCGCTGCAGCCCCGCATCGAGATGGGCTGGTTCCTCGAGCCGTCGGACCGGGCGGCGGCCGTCGCCGCCGGGAGGCGGCTGATGGAGGTCGCCCGCCAGCCGGCCCTCGCGGCGGTGCTGACCCCGTGGCCGGGCCTCGACGACCCCGACCAGGTGCTCCGCACCGTCGAGACGTTCCACCACCCGGTGGGGAGCTGCCGGATGGGCCGCGACGACGACCCCGACGCCGTCGTCGACGCCCGCGGACGGGTCCGCGGCGTCGAGGGCCTCTGGATCATGGACGCCTCCGTCATCGCCCGCGTCCCGTCGGCGAACACCCACCTCGCCGTCATCGCCCTCGCCGAGCGCCTCTGCGCCGGCTTCCCCGGGACGGCCGCGGGGACCCCCGGCGGTGCGGTGGGGACGACCGGAACGACATAATCGCGGTTCCCGTGCGCTTGCGCGCGGGGGCGCCGGATGGTGCCAGAATCACTCCCGGAACCGACACGAGGGGACCCATGCCCGAGCTGCCACCGCCCGCCGACCCGAACGCCTCCTACACCGCCGTGATGGAGACGTCCGCCGGGGAGATCCGCATCGAGCTCTGGCCCGACAAGGCCCCCCAGACCGTGGGGAACTTCGTCGGCCTCGCGCAGCAGGGCTACTACGACGACCTCGTCTTCCACCGGATCATCCACGACTTCATGATCCAGGGCGGCTGCCCGAAGGGCACCGGCACCGGCGGCCCCGGGTACGACTTCGAGGACGAGATCAACGACGAGAAGCTCGTGAAGGGCGTCCTCGCGATGGCGAACGCCGGGCCGAACACGAACGGCAGCCAGTTCTTCATCATCACCGCCGCCGCGACGCCGTGGCTCGACGGGGCCCACACGGGCTTCGGCCGGGTCGTCGACGGCATGGACGTCGTCGAGACGCTCGGCACCACCCCGACCGGCCCCGGTGACCGCCCGCGGGAGACGCAGCGGCTGACCACCGTCCGGATCGAGGAGGGCTGACGCCGGCCACCGCCTCCTGGGAGGTCACCCTCCTGCGGCGGCCCCCGGGTGCGCAGCGCCCGCGGGTCGCCGCCCGGGTGGTCCTCCAGGCCCCCGACCTCGCGCACGCCCAGGAGGCCGCCGAGGCCGCCCTGGAGGAGCGCCGCTCCGACGAGTCGCGGTGGTCGCTGGGGGTGCTGCGGCCGTTGACGCCGATGGCGCCGGGGACGCACCGGTACCGTGCCGTCTTCGCGTTGTGGGAGGCCGGGGAGGACCGCTTCGTCCGCCGCGACGTCCACCACCTGGACGTGTGGGCCGCCGACGCCCAGAGCGCCCGCCGCCTCGCCCAGCAGGAGATCCGCGGCGTCGAGGGGTACGAGCCGGCGTGGCGGATCCGCCAGGTCGCCCGCCTCGACCCGCCCCGGGCACGCGGGGCCGCCGGGGGCCGCCGGGCGTGAGCGACCCGGTGCGGCGCCCGTTGATCACCGGCGCCGGCCGGGTCGAGACGGCCGGGTGGACGCCGATCCACGCCCGCGCCGACGGGTCCCTGATCGCGGAGGTCGCGGAGGCCGACGCCGGGGACGTCGACCGCGCCGTCCGCGCCGCCGACGCCGCCTGGCCGGCGTGGGCGGCCCTCCCGCCCCCCGAGCGGGCGCGGGCCCTCACCGCATACGCCGCCCTCGTCGATGCCCACCAGCCGCACCTCGCCGACCTCGTCCACCGCGAGACCGGCAAGCCCCTCGGGGAGGCGCAGGCCGAGGTCGCCCGCGCCGCCGAGGTCATCCACCACTTCGCCGCCGAGGCGGAGCGGATGTGGACGCAGCAGATGCCGGGGGCGACCCTCGCGACGGGCAGCTGGGTGCGTCCCGCCCCCCTCGGGGTGGTCGCCGCGATCACCCCCTGGAACTTCCCCGTCGCCCTCGTGGTGTGGAAGCTCGCCCCCGCCCTCGCCGCCGGGTGCGCCGTCGTCGTGAAACCGGCGATCGAGGCGCCCCTCGCGGCGTGGGCGTTGTGCGACCTCGCCGAGCGGTCCGGGCTGCCGGAGGGCCTCGTCTCCTGCCTC
This sequence comes from Miltoncostaea oceani, assembly GCF_018141545.1. Taxonomy (GTDB): domain Bacteria; phylum Actinomycetota; class Thermoleophilia; order Miltoncostaeales; family Miltoncostaeaceae; genus Miltoncostaea; species Miltoncostaea oceani. The sequence goes on from NZ_CP064358.1 coordinate 20,658, forward strand.
ACCGGCGACGGGCCCCTCATCGGGGAGGCCCTGTCGACCCACCCCCGGGTGGCGAAGGTCGCGTTCACGGGGTCGCGGCGGGTCGCGGAGCGGATCGCCGGGTGGGCGTCGCCGCGCCTGAAGGCCCTGTCGCTGGAGCTCGGCGGCCACGGTGCCCTGGTGGTGATGCCCGACGCCGACCTCGACGTCGCCGCGGAGGTCGCGACGATGCAGGGGTACGTCAACTCGGGGCAGGCGTGTTACGCCGTGAACCGGGTCCTCGTCCCACCGGGCCTGCGGGGCGACCTCCTCGAGCGGATGCGCGCCCGGATCGCCGACATCACGCTCGGGCCGATGACCACCGACCGGGGCCTCGCCCGCCACCACATGCTCCTCGACGAGGCCCGCGGCCACGACGGCGTCGTCGTCGAGGGCGGTGAGGAGGTCGCCCCCGGGCGGCTGTCCCCCGCCCTCGTCACCGGCGCCGGGCCGGGGGTGCGGCTCGTCGACGAGGAGCCGTTCACCCCCATCGTCGCCGTCCTCGAGGTCCCCGACACCGCCGCCGCCGTCGCGGAGGCGAACCGCCCCGACTACGGCCTCGTGAACTACCTCGTCGGCCGGGACCTCCGCGGGGCCCTCGAGACGGCGCAGCAGCTGCGGTCGGGGACCGTCGCGATCAACGGCTGGCGGGTGGTGCTGCCCTACGCCCCGTACGCGGGGTGGCGGGGGTCGGGGGTCGGGTGCGAGCTGGGACGGCCGGGCCTGGAGGCCTTCGTCCACTGGCAGCACCTGCGCGTCCTCGCCTGACCGGGTGCCGGCCGCCGGCGCGCCCCTAGGCCCCCGGGGCCTCCCCGGCGCGGTGGACCCGGCGGGCGAAGACGAGCTGCTCGATCTTCGGGCGGGCGCCGGCGGTGCCGCTGTCGCCGACGCCGCCGACGACCAGGTGGGCGTCCTGGTAGAGGGGTCCCTCGTCGACGAGGACCCGGGCGGCGCGGAGCCGCGGGACGATCGCCTCACCGGGCCCGAAGACCGCCGCCCCCAACGCGAAGGGGGTGTCGTTCGCGAGCGTGAGGGCGTCCTCGGCGTCGTCGACGAGCACCACCGCCCGCAGCGGCGCGAACGTCTCGTCCCGCCACAACGACACCCCGAGGGCGTCGCGGTCGAGGTGCACGATCGTCGGCGTGAAGAACGGGCCCCGCTCCCCCTCCCCCACCACGATCCGGCCGCCGTGGGCGAGGGCCTCGGCGAGGGCGGCGCGGGCCCCCGCCCGGGCGGGCCCCTCCGCGAGCGGCCCGAGGTCGGTCGCCGGGTCGTCCGGGTCCCCGAGCCGCAACGCCGCGACGGCGGCGCGCAGGCGGGGGGCGTAGTCGTCCCACACCGACCGCTCCACGATCATCCGCTTCGCCGCCATGCACAGCTGCCCGGCGTTCGCGAAGCCCCCGAGGGCCGCGGCGGCGGCGGCGGCGTCGAGGTCGGCGCCCGCCAGGACGATCATCGCGTCGTTGCCGGAGCCCTCCGCGATGTACGGCCGGAGGGGGACCCCGTCGGCGTACGCCGCCCCCAGGCCGGCGAGGTGGCGTTTGCAGGTCGCCGTCGACGCGTGCGCGACGACGGCGTGGACCCCCGGGTCCCAGACGAGGGGCTCCGCCGCCGGGCCGGGGGCGTCGACGACGACGACGGCGTCGTCCGGCCACGGGCCGGTCAACGCGGCGAGGACCCGGCCGGTGGTGTCCCGCACCCGGGAGGAGGGGCGGCTGACGAGGGCGTTGCCGGCGGCGAACGCCGACGCGGCGACGAGGGTCGGCACCCACACCGGCGAGTTCGCGGCGTGCCAGCCGAGCACCACCCCGTAGGGGGCCCACTCGAGGGTCGTCGTCCCCGACACCGACGGGACGGGCCGCGGGCGGATCGCCTCCGCCAACGCCGGGAGGGCGTCGAGGAGCCCGAGGGCGGAGCGGATCTCGCGTTCCGCGAACCGCCGCGGCTGGCGGGCCTCCGCGACGGCGGCGTCGACGATGGCGTCGGCGGCGGCGGCGAGGCGGTCACGTGACCGGGCGCACAGCTCGAGGCGCACGTCGAGGGGCAACGCCGCGACCGCCGGCTGGGCGGCGGCGGCCCGGCGCACCGGCTCGGAGGGCGGGGTGACGGCCACGGCCGGGCAGGTTACCGCCGTGCTCCCCCCGGGGCTGCTGGTGGAGGGCACCCCCGCCGAGATCCGCGGCCACTTCCCCGCCCTCTGTCCCCTGCAGCCGGTGCGTGTGAGCGCCGGGGGGCTCGTCTGCGCCCCGCGGAGCGCCCCCGACCTCGCGGCGGCGGCCCTCGCGGGGTGCCCCCTGCCGCTGCGGCCGCTGCCGGCGGTCCCGGGGTGGCCGGACCCGCCCTCCCAGATGGTGGGCGGCTGGTACCGCCGCAGCCCCGGGCACCTCCCCGCGCCACCGGGGGTGCGTGAGCTGGTGCAGGTCCCCGGGGAGGGCTTCGGCCCCGCCGGTCACGCGACGACGGCGATGTGCCTCGCGGCGATCGACGACCTCCCGGGGGGTGCGGCGGTCGACGCGGGCTGCGGGTCGGGGCTCCTCACCCAGGCGTGGGTCGCCCTCGGCCGCGGGCCGGTGCTCGCCGTCGACCTCGACGGCCGCGCCATCGACCAGGCCGCCCGCAGCCTCGCCGTCGCCGGCCGCGGCGGGCCGGTGACCCTCCGCCGGGGGCCGCTCGGCGGCCTCACCGGCGGCGAGCTCGCCGGGCGGGTCGTCCTCGCGAACGTCCCCGCCGCCGCCCACCGCGAGCTCCTCGGCCGCGTCGACGGGGACGCCCCGCCGCGGGCGGCGGTCCTGTCGGGGATCCGCCCCCGCGACGTCGCGGACCTCGGGGCGGCGTGGGCGGACCTCGGCCTGCCGACCGTCGCCGTCGCCGACGGCGGCGGCTTCTGCTGCCTGCGGGTGGGGGCGTGAGCCGGGTCGGGCGGACGTGGGCGGTCCTCGTGCTGTTCGCCCTCGGGACGAGCCTGATCACGCCCCTCATCCCCCTCTACCAGGACCGCCTCGGGTTCTCGGACACCGTCGCGACCCTCTTCCTCGGCTGCTACGTCCTCGCCCTCGTCCCGTCGATGCTGACCCTCGGGCAGCTGTCCGACCGGATCGGCCGCAAGGGGGTCCTCCTCGGCGCCCTCGCGACCCTCGCCGTCGCCCAGGCGCTGCTGATCACCGAGCCGGGGCTGCCGGGGCTGCTCGCCGCCCGGGGGATCCAGGGGATGGCGACGGGGGCGTTCTTCGGGACGTGCACCGCCTTCCTCGTCGACGGGGCACCGGCGGGGCGGGAGCCGTTCGCGTCGGCGTTGGCGTCGTTCTCGGTGCGCCTCGGCCTCGGCCTCGGCCCCGGCGTCGGCGGGGTGATCGCCCAGTACGCCGCCGACCCCCTGCGGCTCCCGTTCGAGCTGCACCTCATCGCCCTCGCCGTGGCGGCGGTGATCGTCGCGACCCTCCCCGAGACGGTGCGGGTCCGGTCGCGGCGGCCCCTCACCCTCCGCCTCGAGGTGCCGGCGGCGGAGCGGGCGGTGTTCTGGCGGATCCTGGTGCCCTCCGGGATGCTGTTCTCGCTCTTCGACGGCGTCGCCCTGTCCCTCATCCCCGTGTTCCTCGTCCGGACGTTGGGGGTCGACAACTACGCCGTCGTCGGCGCCGCCGGGTTCCTCGTCCTCGTGTCGGGGGCCGTCAGCCAGCTGGTGTTCCCCCGCATCCGGCCGGAGCGGGCGATCGGCGGTGGCCTCGCGGTGGCGGCGGTGACGTCGGTGGGGGTCGTCGCGTCCGCGCCGCTGGAGTCGGCGCCCCTCGCCCTCGCCTCCGTCGCGGCGACGGGGGCGGCGGCGGGCCTCGTCTTCAAGGGCGGCCTCGACCTCTGCACCCGCATCGCCCCCATCCAGGACCGCGGGAAGCTCCTCTCCAGCTACTACGTCGCCTGCTACCTCGGGGGTTTCTCGGTGCCGCTGCTGGTGGTGGGGATCCTCTCCGACGTCGTCGGCCTGACCGTCGCCCTCGCGTGCCTGTCGGGGGCGGCCGCCGTCGGGGCCGCGTGGACGGGGGTGGTGGGGCTCCGCTCCCTCGACGGGTTGCTGCCCCCACCGGGGACGCCGACCCCGGTGGGGGCACCGGGCGACGGGTAGACTCGGCGCGCGATGGCCCAGGTGTCCGACCCCGAGGCCCTCGCCGCCGTCTTCCTGGAGGCAGAGCGCGCGGTCGTCCTGACCGGCCTGCACCTGGGCGGCCCCGAGAGCCTCGACCTCACGCACGCCCACGGCGAGTGGGCGCAGCGCGCCAGCCTCGAGGCGTTCCTCACCGAACCCGCGCGGTTCTGGGAGTACTTCCACCCCACCGCCCTCCAGATCGCGGCGCGCCGGCCGGGGCCCGCCCACGACGCCCTCGCACGCCTCGAGCGGGCGGGGCTGGTGTCGTCGCTGATCACCCAGGCCGTCGACCGCCTCCACTCCCGCGCCGGGAGCGCCGACCCCGTCGAGGTCTACGGGACGGTGCTGGTGATGCGGTGCGAGCGGTGCGGGGAGCGGTACGGGCTGCCGGAGGTCGGTGCGTTGATCGACGCGTCCGGCGACGGCGTGCCGCGGTGCACCACCAGCGACTGCGGGTACCCCCTCCGCCCCGAGGGGACCCTGTGGGGGGAGGCGCTGCCGCGGCGGGCGGTGGAGCGGGCGTGGGAGATCGCGGCGGAGGCGGACGCGTTCATCGTCCTCGACTCGGACCTGCGGACCGCCCCCATCTCCCTCCTGCCGTCGGTGCCCCTCACCCGCGGCGCCCCCCTCGTCCTCGTCGGGGAGACACCCACCCAGTACGACCGGTACGCCCGGATGGTGGTGCGGGCCCCGAGCACCGACATCCTCACCGCCGTCGCCGACCTCATCGCCCCCGCCCCCGCGTGACCGGCCCCACCCCCCTCGCGGGGACCGCGGCGATCGTGACGGGCGCCTCCGCCGGGTTGGGGGAGATCATGGCCCGCGGCCTCGCCGGCGCCGGCTGCGCCGTCCTGATCGCCGCCCGCCGGGTCGACCGCCTCCGGGCCGTCGCCGACGCGATCACCGAGGAGGGTGGGCGGGTGGTCGCGCACCCCGCCGACCTTCGCGACCCCGGCCACGCCCGGGACCTCGTCGACGCCGCCGTCGCGGAGTTCGGACGCCTCGACGGGGTCGTCCTGAACGCGGCGACGGCGACCGTCGCCCCCGCCGAGGCGGAGGACCCCGCGGCGTTCGCGGACGTGATGGCCGTGAACGTCAGCGCCCAGGCGGCCCTCGCCGGCGCCGCGGCCCGGGTGATGATCGACGCGGGACGGGGCGGGTGGATGGTCCTGATGAGCTCCATCCTCGGCCGGAAGGCGGCGACGGGTCCCGGTGTCGCCGCCTACGTCGCGTCGAAGATCGCGGTGGAGGGCCTCACCCGTGAACTCGCCCGCCAGTGGGCGCCGCACGGGATCCGGGTGAACGCGTTGGCGCCCGGCTACTTCCCCACCGAGATGAACGCCCCCATGACCGCCGACCCCGGCCGGCGGGAGGCGCTCCTCGCCCGCACGCCGATGGGGCGCAGCGGGGAACCCGCCGACCTGACGGGGCCGCTGCTGTTCCTCGCCTCCGACGCGTCGCGGTTCGTCACCGGCCACACCCTCCCCGTCGACGGGGGGATGTCCTGCTGGTGACCCGCCGCCCCGTGGCGGCGGGCCACGGAGCGGGCTAGGAGGGCTGCGCCTCCGCGGCGGCGGCGGCGTCGGTGTCGACCACGAACTTCTGCGAGTAGTAGATGTCGCCCTCGTGGCCGAGCTTCATCCGGCGGAGCGTCGCCTTGACGCGGGTCCCGACGGTGACGTCCTCGGGGGCGACCCCGACGACGGGGGCGGGCATCGCGACGCCCTCGTCCATGGTGATGTGCCCGACGACGTACGGCTCCTGGCCGAGGAAGTCACGTGGCGGGTAGTAGACCACCGTGTAGTTGGAGAGCTCGCCCTTGCCGGAGAGCTCCTCCTCGACGAGGGTGTCCGACCCGCAGTAGTAGCAGTGGTGGTGCTCCCACCACGGGCTGAGGTGGCCGTTCGCGCAGCGCATGGCGTAGAGCCGCAGCTTCGGGGGGCCGAGGCGGGAGAACTCGATCGCGGAGACCGTCACGGGCTAGCCCTCCAGGCGCTGGTAGACGTGGATCGCGCCGACGGCACCCGGGCCGCCACGGCACGCGGAGACGCCGATCGCGGCGTCGGCGCGCTGCATGTCCTTCGGGGCGGTGCCGCGGAGCTGCTCGACGATGTCGACCGCCTGCGTCGCCCCCGTCGCGCCGAGGGGGTGGCCCTTGCAGAGCAGGCCGCCGGAGAGGTTCACCCCGACCTTCCCGTCGATCCAGGTGGAGCCGTCGGCGGCGCCCTGCCAGCCCTTGCCCTTCTCCGCGAAGCCGAGGCCCTCGATGCCGAGGGGCTCCTGGATCGCGAAGGAGTTGTAGATCTCGGCGACGTCGACGTCGTCGGCGGTGATCCCCGCCATCGCGTACGCCCGCTGGGCGGGTTCCGCGAAGAGGCGGTGGGCGTCGTCGAGGGTGTCCGTCGCGGCGTACCACGTGCCCGTCGCCATCTGGCTGGCGGTGACGTACACCTGCGGCTTGTCGGGCTGGTCGCGGAGGATCTCCTCGCGGCACAGCACCAGCGCCGAGCTTGCGTCGGTCATGGGGCAGACCTCGTAGAGCTTCAGGGGGTCGGCGACCTTCGCGGACCGCATGACCTCCTCCACCGTGCACTCGAAGCGCAGGTGGGCGAACGGGTTGCGAGCCCCGTAGTGGTGGTTCTTGACCGAGGTGTGGGCGAGGTCCTCCTCGGTCAGGCCGTACGTCTGCATGTACTTGCGGGCCGTCAACGCCACCCCGGAGGGGAACGTCAACCCGGAGAAGTACTCCTCCTTCGAGTCGGCGGCCTGGGCGATGATCGACGTGCCCTCGACGGTGGCGAGGTCGTTCATCTTCTCGACGCCGAGGACCATGACGGTGTCGTAGAGGCCGGAGAGGATCGCGACGCAGCCGAGGTGCAGGGCCCAGGCGCCGGTGCCGCAGGCGGCCTCGACGCGGACGGAGCCGGCGGGGACGACGCCGAGGTGGTGGGCGACCATCAGGCCCGTCGAGTTCTCGTAGTTGAACCCGACCGAGCCGACGTTGCCGACGTACAGCGACTGGATGTCCGACGGCTCGACGCCGGCGTCGGCCATCGCGGCCCGGCCCGACTCGACCGCGAGGTCGCGCAACGACTTGCCGTGCTGGATCTTGTGGGGGGTCTTCCCGATCCCGAGAACGCCGACGCGCATCACGCCTCCTTAGTGCGGTTCGGCCTGGCGGCCGCGGGTCCAACGGTAGTACGTCGACAGGTCGATCGCCTCGCCCGGGATCTGCTCCGCCGTGCCCGCCGGGGCGGGGGTGCCGGTGACCTCGATCTCCTGCGCGATCGCCTCGCCGCCGCCGTAGCCGAGGGCGATGAGGTGGTCACCCGCCGAGGCCCGGTCGAGGCCGAGGGCGAGGGCGACGCCGACGGAGGCGGCGCCGAGGTTGCCGATCTCCCCGACGAAGCTGGTGTGCTCCAGCTGCTCCGCCGAGACCCCCGACTTGCCGAGGCCCTTCAGGGTCGCGGGGTGGGGCTGGCTCGCGGCGACGGCCGTGTACCCGGAGGTGGGCCGCTCCGTGATCCGCTCGAGGCCCGCCAGGGCCTCCTTCGTCGTCGCCCCGTAGGCGTCGAACAGCACCTCGAGGCGGTACCGCGCCTCGGGTTCGGTGCCGAGGCGCCACACGTCGTAGACCTCACGCGACGCGCGGGCGGTCGCGCCGAGGCGGGCGACGCCGCCGGACGCGCCGACGAGGAACGCCGTCGCGGCCCCGGCGGAGAGGGTGTCGCAGACGCGGTCCTCGTAGGAGACCAGGTGGTCCGCGGCCACGACCAGCGCCGGCGGGTTGCCCTCACCGGCGAGGGCGCCGGCGATCTCCAGGGCGTCGAGGAGGGACCCCGAGTGGCCGCCGACGTCGATCGGCAGGACGCCGTCGAGGCCGAGGGTCCGCGCGAGGGTCGCCGACAGCTTGCGCAACCCGAAGGGCGGCGACTGGCTGACGGTGATGACGACCCCCGGTGCCTCCGCCCCGGCGAGCGCCGCGACGGAGGCCTCGTAGGCCATCGTGAGGGTGTCCTCGTCGAGCGCCGGGGTGCACAGCGCCTTGGAGCGCGGGCGGCCCGGGCGGCCGAAGAAGGACTGGATCTCCTTGAGGGGGGCCCGGTAACGGGGCAGGTACGCCCCGTACCGGAGGATGTCCGCCACCGCTAGCGCTTGATCGTGATGCCGGCGGCCTCACGGTCGAACGTGTCGGCGGTGATGCCCTCATCACGCAGCTTCACCTTCTGCACCCGCTCGGTCGGCGTCTTGGGGAGCTCGGGGACGAACCGGATGTAGCGGGGCACCATGAAGTACGGCATCCGCTCCGCCATCCAGTGGGTGTACTCGATCGGGTCGGGGGCCTCCCCCTCGGGGATGCAGACGATCATGATCTCGTCCTCGCTGGAGGCACCCTCACCGGCCTTCACGCCGATCGCGGCGGCCTCCTTGATGTTCGGGTGGTCCGAGGCCTGACGCTCGACCTCCATCGAGGAGACGTTCTCGCCACGGCGCCGGATGTAGTCCTTCACCCGGTCCATGAAGTAGAAGTACCCCTCCTCGTCCATGCGGCCGAGGTCGCCGGTGTGGAGCTTCAGGTTCCGGAAGTCCTCGGCGGTCTTCTCCGGCATGCCGTAGTAGGCGCGCATCACGATGTTCGGGATCTTCATGTCCACCACGATCTCCCCCGGCGTGTTCGGGGGCAGCGGCCGGTCGGTGCCGGGCTCCACGATCGTCACCTCATACCCGGGGTTCGCCTTGCCCATCGACCCCGCGACAGCCGGCTTGGTCGGGTCCATGTAGGTCGCCATGCCGGTCTCGGTGAGGCCGTAGCCCTCGATGAACTTGACGCCGAACCGCTCCTGGAACTCGTTGTAGATGTCCTTCGGGGCCGGTGCCGCGAAGCACGTGTGGACCTTGTGGGCGCGGTCCAGGTCCGACGGCGGGATGTTCCAGATGAAGTACGACACCGCCCCGATCGAGTTGAAGACCGTCGCCTCGGCGTCCTTGATCTGCTGCCAGAACTTGCTGGAGGAAAAGCGCTCCACATAGGCGACCCGGCCGCCGGCGACAAGCGCCGGGTACCCCGACAGGACCTGGGCGTTGGAGTGGAACAACGGCAGACAACTGAAGAACGTGTCCTCCGCCAGGGACTCCACCGTCTTGCCGGCCGTCGCCGACACCACCTCCAACAGGCCACGCGCCGAGAAGTAGTCGGCGGCGTTCTGCTTGATGACACCCTTCGAGCGGCCCGTCGTGCCGGAGGTGAACATGATCCGGGCGTCATCGGTCCAGCTGTAGGTGATCCCATCCGGCTCACCGTCAGAGCCCTCCATCAACGCCTCGAGGGGCTCCCACTTCAGCGACGGGTCCGGGCCCTCCTGGTTGCCCGTCCTCATCACGATCACGTGCTCCAGGAGGGGGAGCTCGCCCTTGATGAGGTCGAGGCGGTCCAGGTACAGGTCCGAGATCACCAGCTTCTTGGCCTCGACGAGGTTGATCGTCCAGGACAGGAAATCACCCTTGTAGGCGGTGTTGATCGAGCTCATCACCGCACCCGCCTTGAGGATCCCGAACCACACCGGGATGAACTCCTCACAGTTCGGGAGCATCACGCTCACCGACTCACCCGGCTGCACGCCACGGGCGACCAACGAGTTGGCGATCCGGTTGGCGCGGGCGTTCACCTCGCCGTAGCTCACCCACGGGTTGTCGGCGAACTTGAGGTAGTCCCGGTCCGGCGTCTCGCTCGCCCGCGTCTTCAGGACCTCGGCCAGGACCCACTTGGTGGGATCCTCCCGCGCATACCAGTCACTCCACTCGCCCATGTCTCCTCGTTCCCCCTTGGATGCGTGTTGCGGTACCCGGGTGTGCCTCGCGCGCCCCTAGGCGGCGACGAACTTCGGCAGCGTGATCTCGTCGGTGACGTCGTGGAAGACCAGTCGGACCTTCATGCCGATCTTCACGTCGTCGGGGTCGATGGAGGGGTAGCCCTCCTCGTCCTTGACGAGGTTCGACATGAGGCGCACGCCCTCGTCCAGGTCGATCAGCGCGACGGTGTGCGGCGGGTCGCCCTTGTAGGCCTTGCTCGGGCCGATGAAGTGCACCGAGTAGGTGTAGACGGTCCCGTTCCCCTTCGACTCGGTCCACTGGGTGGGCTCGAGCGTGCCGGGGACGAGGGCCCGGGGGTACCAGAACGGCTTCCCCTGGGCGTCGGTCGGCAGCAGGAAGGTGTGCTCGTGCATCGCCTTCCACCAGTGGTCCCCCTCGGGACGCATGTCGGGGAGGGGCTTGGTGTAGGCCGGCTTGGTGGTCTCGTCGCTCATTCTCGTCTCCCCTTGCCCTAGGCCGCCGACGGCGGTTCGCTCGACAGGACCAGCGCGCTCGTCGCGGCGAGGATGCCGCCCGAGCCCGTGGTGATGGCGAGCTTGGCGTTCGGCACCTGGTGGTCGCCGCCACCGCGTGCGGTGTCGTCGGCCTCGCCCCGCAGCTGCAGGGTCGCCTCGACGATGTGGTGCATCGCGCCGAGGTGCGCCTGGCGGATCAGGCCGCCGTGGGTGTTCATGGGGAGGGCGGCGCCGAGCTTGGCGTTGCCCTCGAGCACCCAGTCACCGGCCTCGCCGGGACCGCAGACGCCGATGCCCTCGAGGGCGATGAGCGGGGTGAAGCTGAACGAGTCGTAGATCTCGGCGACGTCGAGGTCCTTGACGGTGACGCCGGCGACCTCGAGGGCGCGGCGGCCGGCGCGGCCGAGGCCCTGGCGGACGCCGTCGACCGACTCGGCGGAGGTGATGTACTGGTGCGAGAAGCCCTCGCCGATGCCCGTGATGTAGACGGGCTTCGGGCGCATCGACTTGGCGCGGTCGGCGGTCGTCACGATGAACGCCGCGGCGCCGTCGGAGACCAGCGAGCAGTCCATCGCGTGGAACGGGGTGGCGATCCACCGGTCGTTCATGACGTCCTCGATGGTGACGACGTCGCGGAGCATCGCGTTCCACTTGAGCGCGGCGTGCTCGGACTGGGTCGCCACGACCGCGGCGAGCGCCTCCTGCGGCACGTTGTGCTCGTACATGTACCGCTGGGCGAGGAGGCCGTAGCCGCCGATGGTGGTGAGGCCGTAGGGGGCCTCGTAGGCGCCGTGGCTCATCTCGCGGGCCATGGCGATCATCCCGGAGGAGCTGATCCCCGACCGGGTGTTGTCACCACGGACGCAGAGGACCGTCTCGGCGAGGCCGGCGTCGATGGCGAGGGCGGCCTGGACCGCCATCAGCGGCGCGGTGGCGCCACCGACGGCGACGGAGGCGAAGTAGCCCGGCTCCATCCCGAGGTAGTCGGCGAAGGTCGTCGCGTGCATCAGCGTCGACTCGACGAACGAGAACGCGGTGACCATCCCGTCGACGTCGCCGAGGGTGATGCCGGCGTCGTCCAGGGTGATCTTGGTGACCTCGGCGAGGAGCTGGAACGACCCGCGCCCCTCGAGCTTGCCCTGCTCGGTCTCCCCCACCCCGGCGATGACGATGCCCTTTCCGAGCATCCGTCGTGCTTCGCGCAGGTTGGGCGTGGCCTCGCTCATCCATCCTCCTCGTGGTCGCCTGAAAGGGCCAAACGGGGCCGTCGGCGGCCGACGGCCGCTGAGGCGACCAGAGGCATCGCAGGGCCGAGACCAGGCCGGGTGGCCCGCACGGGTGCGAACGCTACCAGTGTCACGAGCCGAGCGTCAAGACGGCCGGAGGGGCGTTTTTTTCCTGCAAATTGGGCGTTTCAGGGCCCTTTCGGACGGTCGCCGGACCCCACGGCCCGCCCGCGTGCGCCTTGGTACGATCGCCCGGTCTTCGACCCCTTCCGGCAAGGAGCTCCACCCTGTCCGCCTCCGACCCCAACTACGACGCCGCGAACGACACCTACCGGCAGATCTACCGCGGCCACGACAACGCCTCCGCCGTGACGAACACGGAGGGTCTGACGGTCTTCTTCGACCCGGACACCAACGAGGTCCTCGGGTTCTCGATCGCGTCCTTCTCCGCCTACTACGAGTCGCACAAGACCCCCGACGGCGAGTTCGAGGTGAACCTGCCGGCGAAGGTCCCGGCGAACCTCGAGGAGGAGATGGACTTCGACGCCGAGGCGATCCGCTCGGGCGTCCGCATCGCCGAGTTCTACTAGGCGGGGGTCCCCCCGCCGCCGAGGCGCCCGGAGGCCGGCCCGACCATGATCCCGTCGGGCCCCTTGCCCGACGGCACCATCGGGAAGACCTTCGCGAGGGGGCTGACGTGCACGTCCACGAGGGCGGGCCCGTCGGCCGCGAACGCCTCGGCGATCGCGCCGTCGAGGTCCTCGGGGGCGTGGACGGTGGCGGCGTGGATGCCGTAGGCCTGGGCGATGCCGGCGAAGCTCGGCTGGAACGGGGCGAAGCTCGACCCGGCGTACCGGCCGTCCCAGAACAGCTCCTGCCACTGGCGGACCATGCCGAGGTAGCCGTTGTTCAGGATCACGACCTTCACCGGCAGGTTGTACATCTGGGCGGTCGAGAGCTCCTGGAGGGTCATCTCGAACGACCCGTCGCCGGAGATGACGACGACGAGCTCGTCGGGGAGGGCGACCTGGGCGCCGAGGGCGGCGGGCAGGCCGAAGCCCATCGTCCCGAGGCCGCCGGAGGTGATCCACCGGCGGGGACGGTCGAAGACGTAGTGCTGGGCCGCCCACATCTGATGCTGGCCGACGTCGGTGCAGACGATCGCGTCGCCGCGGGTGATGCGGTACACCGCCTGGACGACCTCCTGGGGCTGGATGACGCCCGGGTCCTCGTCGATGCGGTACGGGTGCTGGCGCTTCCAGCCGGCGATCTGGTCGACCCACGCGGCGCGGCGGGCGGCGTCGTGGGGCTCGGGGAGCGCCTGGTACGCCTCGGCGAGGGCGGCGAGTGCGGGGGCCGCCTGGCCGGCGATGCCGATGTGGGCGGAGCGGTTCTTCGAGATCTCCGCCGGGTCGACGTCGATGTGGATGATCTTCGCGTTCGGGGCCCACTCGTTCATGACGGTGGACAGGACCCGCTCGTCGAAGCGCACCCCGACGGCGAGGATCACGTCGGAGGACTGGAACGCGTAGGTCGCGGCGGCGATGCCGTGCATCCCCGGCATGCCGACGAACAGGGGGTGGGTGCCGGGGAAGCCGCCGAGGCCCATGAGGGTGGTGTTGACGGGGATCCCGGTGATCTCCGACAGGCGGGTCAGCTCCGCGGAGGCCTCGCCGCTGATGATCCCGCCGCCGGCGTAGATGACGGGGCGCTCCGCGGCGCGCAGGGCGCGGGCGGCGGCCTCGAGCTGGCGGGGGTGGCCGGCGCCGTCGGGCGGCCGGTAGCCGGGCATCGGCGGGTCGGTCTCGGTGTAGTCCTCGACGTCGCGGGCCCACTGGTCGACGCAGACGTCGACGAGGACGGGGCCGGGGCGGCCGGTCTGGGCGACGTGCAGGGCCTCCGCCATCGCCTGCGGCAGGTCGTCGGCGTCCTTGATCAGGTACGAGTGCTTCACGATCGGCAGGGTGATGCCGACGATGTCCGCCTCCTGGAAGGCGTCCGTCCCGACGCGTGACGCGCCGACCTGTCCGGTGATCGCGACGAGCGGGACGGAGTCCATGTAGGCGTCGGCGATCGGGGTGACGAGGTTCGTCGCCCCCGGCCCGGAGGTGGCGGTGCAGACACCGGCCCGCCCGGTCACCTTCGCGTAGCCTTCGGCCATGTGCCCGGCGCCCTGCTCGTGCCGCACGAGGAACGTGCGGATGTCCGGATCGTCGTGGAGGGCGTCGAACAGGGGGATGACCGGCCCGCCCGGCAGGCCGAAGATGGCATTGACGCCGGCCCTCTTGAGGCTGGCGAGGGTCGCGTCGACCGCGCGCATTCTGTGTCCTTCCGCCCTGTCGTACGAAGGTCTGGCGAGCGAGTGTAAAGGACCCGGCCGGGGTAGGTCCCGACCCAAGGAGGCCCCACAACGATGAGCACCACACCACCGCCCGCCGGCGACGCCGGCAAGCCCTCGTTCGCCGAGGAGAACGCGCTGCGGATCGCGTCGGAGTCGATCACCCACTACGACGCCGCGTCCGACACCTACCACTGCAGCTACGGCCCGCCCGTCCCGGCCGTGACGGTCCACGACCCCGAGCGTGGGCTCCTGGTCCGGGTCGAGCCCCAGAGCCGGCAGGTCGTCGGGTTCTCGATCCCCCAGTTCAAGCAGTGGCACGCCGAGCACGCCGACGAGGGCGGGGAGTTCCAGATCGACCTCCCGTCGATGTGGGCGCTGAGCCCTGACGACGACATCCCCGAGGCGCCGCCGGAGGCCCCCGCGACCTGAGCCGCGAGGCGCTCCCCGGGGGGCGTTCGGTACACTCACCTGATCGTTTGAGCCAACCGGCACGAGGAGCCCGAATGGCGGTCGAGAGCCAGCGCGTCGAGGATTTCCGCCTCACCAAGGAGCCGTACTACCTGCCCCTGGGCAACGAGGTGGAGCTCTTCGAGTCGGCCTACCACGCGCGTCTGCCGGTGATGCTGAAGGGCCCCACCGGCTGCGGGAAGACGCGGTTCGTGGAGCACATGAGCTGGCGCCTGAAGCGCACGCTCGTGACCGTCGCCTGCCACGAGGACCTGACGGCGTCGGACCTCGTCGGCAAGTACACCCTCCGCGGTGACGAGACGATCTGGCAGGACGGGCCGCTGACGACCGCGGTGAAGGCCGGGGGCATCGCGTACCTCGACGAGGTCGTCGAGGCCCGCAAGGACACCACCGTCGTCATCCACCCCCTCACCGACGACCGGCGGGTGCTGCCCCTCGAGAAGAAGGGCGAGATCGTCAAGGCGCCCGACGAGTTCCAGCTCGTCATCTCGTACAACCCGGGGTACCAGTCGGTCCTGAAGGACCTGAAGCACTCGACCAAGCAGCGCTTCGTCGCGATCGAGTTCGACTACCCGCCCCCGGACCTCGAGGAGTCGATCCTCAAGGCCGAGGCCGGCATCGACGACGACACCGCCGCCAAGCTCGTGAAGATCGCGGAGAAGGTGCGCAACCTCCGCACCCACGGCCTCGAGGAGGGCGTCTCGACGCGTCTGCTGGTCTACGCCGGCCAGCTCATCCAGGGCGGGGTCGAGCCGATCGCGGCGTGCGAGGCCACGATCTGCAAGCCGATCACCGACGACCTGGAGATGCAGCGCTCGATCGTCGAGATCATCGCGACGCAGTTCTAGCGGGGCGGGGCGCGCCGTGACCTTCGGTCCCGCCGTGGGCAACGTGGGCATGTACGTCGCCCGCGAGATGCTGATCTCGGTCCCCGAGGACCAGCGCCAGGCGTACCTGCGCATGGTCGAGGAGATCTCGGACCTGAAGTACCAGCTCGGGGTGGAGGTCGCCCGCCAGCTGCCGCGGCTGCTGGCGGAGGCCGACCCGGAGCGGGTCGAGCGGTACCTCGCGCAGGTGCGGGAGGTCGCGGCGACGGGGTGGAAGAGCGGCGTCGAGGTCGCCAAGCAGCTTCCCGACCTCTACGACGCCCCCGACGCGACCCTCGCCGGCGCCTACGTGGACATCGTCTCCCAGGCGACCGCGGGGCCCCCCGAGGACACCGAGACCGCCCAGCTCGCGACGGAGCTCGACGCCCTCGAGCGTGAGCTGCGGGAGATGGAGCCGAAGGTGAAGCGGGCGCAGGAGCTCCGCACCCAGCTCGCCGCCCGGGACCGCCGCGACGAGAAGCGCCGCAAGCACGCCGTGGAGCTGGCGTCGGCGCTCCCGCCGATCCTCGCCCGCCTCCGTCCCCGGTACCGGCCGGCGTACCTCGACCAGGTCCGCCAGGTCGCCGCCGCCGACCCCGAGGCGTCGCTGGAGGCCGCCGACACCCTCCTCGACCTGTTGAACGGGGAGCGCGTCTCGACGGACGGGGCGGCGGAGTGGGTGACTCGCGGGCTGGAGGTCCTCGACCGCAACAAGGAGGTCGGCCGCGGCTACTTCCGCCTCGGGTCGAAGTACTCCCTGCAGGTCCTGGAGGAGCTGAAGGAGGGCCTGGCGCTGAAGTCCGTCGCCCGGGTCCTGAAGCTCTACGCGACGGCCCTCTCGGGCCACGAGGTCGCGATCCGCGGCACGAACGAGCTGCAGGCCGTCGACGCGTACGGGGCGGACCACATCATCCTGCCCCCGGAGATGCACTTCTTCGAGGACGACGCCGGCAACTTCACGGCGTACAAGGTCGCGACCGCCCACGGCGCCGGCCGGATCGAGTTCGGCACCTACGAGTTCTCGCTCGGCGACATCCCCGAGACCGTCGAGCACCTGCGGGCCCGCTACTCCCAGGAGATCCGCTGAGCACCCTGCGCGCCACCGACACCGACCTCACCCGGTTCTACGGGCTGTTCCCCCAGCCGGCGCTCGCCCGCGACCTCTTCAACATCGTCGAGGGCCACCGCGTCGACGCCGCCATCCGGCGGGCGTACCCCGGGATCCGCCGTGACATGGCGATGATCCAGACCGCCAGCGCCGAACGCCGCCCCGAGCTGGCGACCCTCTCGGACGCCCAGGCCGTCGTCGAGGCGCTGCTGCAGCACAGCCTCGGCCTCTCCCCCGACCGCACCGAGCTCGCGCCTGTCACCCAGACGGTGATCGTCCAGGCGATCGAGCTGCTCGTGACGATCGAGGCCCCCGAGAACCGGGTGGGGGACGCCGCGACCCTCACCGGCCGCCTCTACGCCCTCATCGACGAGGGCCTCGCCGACCCCGGTCAGCGGTCGATGCCGCAGCAGGAGGAGGGCCCCCAGGACCCCGGCACGCCCCCGCCGCCGGGTGAGGGCGAGGAGCCGCCCCCCGCCGGCTCCGGGGTCGAGGACTACGAGCAGATGGAGCTGCCGCCGTTCATGACCCCCGTCATGGAGCAGCTCGTGCGGCCCCCCTCCGACGCCCCCGTGAAGCGGGAGGCGGACCAGGCGGAGGGCCAGGAGGGCGGCGAGGGCGAGAAGAAGCCACCGGCGGAGGACGAGGCCGGCGACGCCGACAAGGCGATGTCGACGAGCGAGGCGCAGGCCGGTCAGGGCCAGCCCGACGAGGTCGCCCAGCAGACCTCCTCCTCCGGTGAGGAGGACGCACCCCCCGGGTCCGCCGACGGCCGCTCCGACGACGCCGAGGGCGGCGGGTCGGACTCCCCCGACCAGACGGGCCTCGCCGACGTCCCCCACGTGGAGCCGGAGGCGGAGGAGTCCGACCTCGGTGAGCAGGTCTTCCACTACGACGAGTGGGACCACAAGATCGAGGACTACCGGCCGTCGTGGTGCACCCTCACCGAGCACCGCCAGACGCGGACCCAGGAGGGCTTCGTCGCGGCGACGTTCCACGAGTTCGGCGGGATCGTCACCCAGATCCGGCGCAACTTCCAGCTGATGCGCCCCGAGGCGCTCCGGAAGATGCGCTACCAGGAGGACGGCGACGACCTCGACACCGACGGCCTCGTCGAGTACGTCGTCGACCGCAAGGCCCGCGTGTCCCCCACCCCCCGGGTCTACATCAAGCGCGACAAGCGCGACCGGGACGTGACGACGGCGTTCCTCGTCGACATGTCGAGCTCCACCGACCGCAAGATCGACGGCCGGAAGCGGATCATCGACATCGAGAAGGAGGCCCTCCTCCTGATGTGCGAGGCCCTCGAGGCGATCCGCGACGAGTACGCCATCTACGGCTTCTCGGGGTCGGGCCGCGAGGACGCCCAGTTCTACGTCGTGAAGGAGCTGGGGGAGCGGTACGACGACCGGGTGAAGGGACGCATCGGCGGCATCTACGCCCGCCAGAAGACCCGGATGGGGCCGGCGATCCGGCACGCCACCCGCCGCCTCGCCGCCGCCGACTCGAACGTGAAGCTGATGATCCTCCTCACCGACGGCAAGCCCTACGACTCCGACACCTACCAGGACAACGCCTACGCGCAGGAGGACACGAAGATGGCCCTCCGCGAGGCCCGCCGGGAGAAGATCCACCTGTTCTGCGTGACCGTCGACCGGGAGGGCGCCGACTACCTCCCCCACATGTACTCGGACGCCAACTTCGTCGTCGTCGACGACGTCCGGACCCTCCCGCAGAAGCTCCCCCAGCTGTACCGCCGCCTCACGACCTGACCCCGACCGGGGTACACGACTCGCGCCACCGGGGGTAAACGACTCGCGGCCCGGGCCGTCCCGCGAGCCGGTTCCCCGGGGTCACCGACTCGCGGACGGGGGGATCCCGCTCGCGGACGGGGGGATGCGACTCGCGCACCCACGTCCCCCACCCCGTTTTCTCCACAGGCCCGCCGTCGCCGCGAGACCCCGACCGGGGTAACCCGCTCGCCCCGACCGCCCGGCGAGCCGGTGACCGGGGTAGCCGCCTCGCGCGGCACGGGGGGTAACCGACTCGCGTCGACCCGGGGGATGCGACTCGCGCGCGGACGCCGTTCTCCCCTGCAAAACGACCACTTCCGCCGCCCGTAGGTTTAAGGGTTAATAGGGGTTAGGGAAAAGAACAGAGGCCGTGGCCGGCCGAACCGCTTCGCGGCCCGGCCACGGCGCGAGCCGGTTACCCCGGTTGCGGTCTCGCGACCCGTGGTGTCCGGCCGACCGCCGCGCAAGACTTGTCGGGTGCCCCCCTCCCCCGCGTCCCGCCGCAACGAGACCGTCCCCCTGGAGCGTCCCGGCGTCCGCCGCCGCGAGGGCTCCGCCGCCGCGGACGACAACCACCTGAGCGGCGCGGAGGCGCAGCTCGCCCTCTGCGAACCGGACCACCTCCGCCGCCTCGAGCAGCCCCTCAAGTACGGCTTCGCGGACCGCTCCAGCGCCCGGAAGGGCCTCGAGGTCGCCGCCGGCGTCGCGATCGCCGACCGCCTCGGGTCGATCCGCCAGACCGCCGGCCCCCCGATCGGCCGTCACGGGTACATGGCGATCGTCTGGCTGGGGTCGCGGTGGCTGCAGCTCGAGCAGGCGGGGGCGTCGGCGGTGCCGTTCACCCAGTACCGCCTCCTCCACGACTTCGGGTGGGCGGAGTCCGGCAAGAACGCCCGCCAGGCCCTCAAGCGGACCCTCCTCAACCTCCAGGATGCCCGGTGGGAGGGTGAGGTCAACGACTCCGAGACGGGCCGCAAGACCCACGAGGACCACTTCGGGATCATCGACCGCGTCCTGTGGCCCGTCGTCTCCGACGGCCGGCTGGAGCGCCTCGGCTACATCTTCCTCGGCAGCTGGTTCCTGGAGCAGCTCCGCCACGAGGCGGGCGTCTACATCGACTGGGACGTCCTGCGGGACCTCCCCCCCATCGCCCGCAAGCTCTACGGCCTGCTGGAGAACGACCGGTTCGAGGACGCCGGCGACGGCGAGGAGTGGCAGGCGTACTGGCTGGGGCCCCCGTTCTTCGCGAGCGTCGGCTCCACCTGCGCGCGGGAGCGCGACAACGTCGCCGCCGTCTCCCGCGCCTGCGAGGCCGTCGCGAGCCACCCCGGCACCGGGTACCGGTTCGTCCGGGAGCGGGTCGCCGTCGACGACGGCTGGGCCCACCAGCTGATCGTCACCCGCCCCGCCGGCACCGCCGGCCGCCGCTCCCCCCGCACCCTCACCCGCACGGGGACCTAGATGTAGTCACCCGGAGCGTTGTTGACGGTTCCGGGTTGACGTAGGGAGGACCCCCGAGGCTCTGTGGAGGTGTCGAAGCCTTCCCAGCCCCAAGGGGGTCCTCGTGGCGCACGCTAACGCCCGTTTGACCGTTCACGGAAGGGCACTGCTCGTTGAACGGGTCCTGGCCGGCCATCGCCCGGCTGATGTCGCCCACCAGATGGGCTGCTCGAGAGCTTGGAGTCGCCCCGCTTTGGCGGACAGTTTTCCTAGGCCGCCGACTCCTGCCGGCGGTGGTGCTGTGCCTCGAACTCGGCGGGGCTGAGGTAACCGAGGCCCGAGTGCCGGCGGCGTGGGTTGTACCAACTCTCGATGTAGTCGTAGATCGCGGTCCGCGCCTGCTGGCGGGTCGGCCAGGAGCGTCGGTCGATCAGCTCGGTCTTGAGGGTCGACATGAACGACTCGGCGAGGGCGTTGTCATAGGCATCGCCACGTGAGCCCATCGACTGGGCGATCCCCGCCTCGCGCAGGGCGCGTCCGCAGGCGAAGCTCGTGTACTGGGATCCCCGGTCGCTGTGGTGCACCAGCTGGCCGGGCTCCACCTGGCGCCGCCACAGCGCCATCTGGATCGCATCGACGACCAGTTCGGCCCGCAGGTCCTCGCGCATCGACCAGCCGACGACGCGGCGGCTGTAGGCATCGACGACCACCGCGACATAGAGCCACCCCGCCCAGGTCCGCACGTAGGTGATGTCAGCCACCCACAACGCGTTCGGGCACTCGGCGAGGAAGCGTCGCTCCACCAGATCCGCGGCCGGGGCCCGCAGCGGGTCGCGCTCGGTGGTGCGCTGGAAGCGGCGCCGGTGGGTGCCCTCGATCCCCGCCTCGCGCATCAACCGGGCGATCCGCTTACGGCCGTGGCGGTGGCCGTCAGCACGCAGTTCGGCGTGGATGCGGGCGGCGCCGTAGGTGCCGCGGCTCATCCGATGCACCGCGCGGAGCCGCTCGAGGAGCTGTTCATCCTCGCGCCGGCGGCTCGACGGTGGTCGGGCGGCCCACGAGTAGAAGCCCGAGCGTGAGACGCCGAGCGTCCTGCAGAGGGTGGAGACCCCGTGTGCGGCCTTCTCGGCGGCGATGAACCGGTAGAGGCTCACCGCGTCGTCTCCGTGGCGAAGAAGGCCGCGGCTTTTTTCAGGATCTCCCGCTCCTCACGCAACACCTTGTTCTCACGCCGAAGCCGGGCGAGCTCGGCGCGTTCGTCGCTGGTGAGCCCCGGCGCCGTGCCCTGGTCGATCTGCGCCTGCTTGACCCACCGGCGTACCGCCGTCTCGCTGAGGTCGAGCTCTCGACAGACCGCCCCAATGGACTTCCCCGAGGACTCGATCAACTCGACCGTGCGGGCCTTGAACTCCTCACTGAACTCCCGCCGTGCCCGTCGCTCCCGCTGCTCCATGTGGACCTCCTTGGAGAAGCATCATCGCCTCTCCGATGGTGTCCGCAGAAGCGGGGCGACCCCAGCCACCGCCTACAAGTGGCTGCGGCGCTACCGGGCCGAGGGGGCCGGCGGCCTCCTCGATCGCTCGAGCCGGCCTCTTCACTGCCCGCACCGCACCGACGAGGCGACCGAGCGACAGATCCTCAAGACACGCCGCATCCATCGACGCGGAGCCCAGTGGATCGGCGACGAGCTCGGAATCGCGGCCTCGACGGTGGGCCGAGTACTCGCCCGCCACCAGATGCCGCTGCTGCGTGACCTGGATGCGCTCACCGGAGACCCCGTGCGGCGCGGGCCGATCAGCCGCGTGCGCTACGAGCGCGCACGGCCGGGTGAGTTGATCCACATCGACGTCAAGAAGCTCGGGCGGATCCCCGAGGGCGGGGGCTGGCGGGCCCATGGCAGAGGGCCAAAGCCGGTGATCAACCGCGCCCAGGGCTATGACTATGTCCACTCGGCGATCGACGACCACTCACGGCTTGCCTACGCGGAGATCCACCCCGACGAGCGCGGTGAGACCTGCGCTGCCTTCATCGAGCGGGCGGCCCGCTTCTTCGGCTCGATGGGCATCACCCGCATCGAGCGGGTGATGAGCGACAACGCCCTCAACTACCGGCGCTCGAGCGCATTTCAGGATGTCCTCGGCGAGATGGGCGCTCGCCATGTCCTGATCCGCCCCCACTGCCCGTGGACCAACGGCAAGGTCGAGCGGCTCAACCGCACGCTGCTCAGGGAGTGGGCCTACTCGCAGGTCTTCACCTCGAACGCCGAGCGGGCCGCGTGCCTGCCAGAGTGGCTCTGGCACTACAACACGCGGCGCCGCCACAGCTCACTGGGCGGCCTCCCACCGATCAGCCGCCTGTCAACAACGTGGTGAGCGACTACACCTAGACCCCCACCCGGGGCCCCCACCATCCTGCGACGCCCCGTGGTCCGGGCGTCCCCCTCCCCCCGGCCGCGAGTCACTTCCCCCGGTACCCGACCGACGTCCCTCCGGCGGTCCCGGCACGACCCGGCCGGCGGCGGCGGTCCGCCGGAGGGGAACGCCGTCCGGGACGCCGTCTAGCGTGCCCGCATGCATGCATGCACAAAGGAGGACATACGATCACGCGCGCGAACATGACGGCATGAGCGACACCACGCCTGCACGCATCATCACCGTGGCGGCGGCGAAGGGCGGGGTGGGGAAGACGACCCTCGCCTACGAGCTCGCCGCCGCCCTGTCGGGGGTCCTCGTCGACCTGGACTGGGACGCGGGGGGCGCGACGCGGATGTGGGGGCACGACCCGACCCGCGCCGCCCGCGTCCCGCTCCTCGACGCGTTGGAGCGCGGCCCCGAGGGCCGGCCGCCGCGTCCGAAGCGCCGCGCCAACCAACCGGCCCTCGTCCCCGCGCACCCGGACCTGTCGGCGAGCCGCATCGACGCGGACCTGGTGGGGGACTGCCTCCGGGCCTGGGCCGCCGCGTTCGAGGACCCCTACCTGGTGGTCGACACCCACCCGGGGGCGAACCCCCTCACCGACGGGGCGATCCAGGGGGCCGACCTCGTCGTCGTCCCCGTCGTCCTCGGCGCCCGGGAGATGGACGCCCTCGAGGCGATCGTCGCGGACTACCGGGACTACCGGCTGCTGCTCGTCCCGACGATGGTCCCCGCCGTCCCGCCGCGGCGGTTCGTGGAGCGGCTCGCGGGTCTCGCGGAGGCGGGCCGGATCACCGTCGCCCCCCCGGTCTCCGAGCACCGCTGGATCCGCCGCCGCCTGCGCCGCGCGGCGCTCGTGACCCAGCCCAACCCCGGCGTGCGGGTGCGCGCCGCGGCCGCCGAGTTCCGTGCGGTCGCCGACACCGTGGAGGTGGCATGTGGCTGACCAGGCCAGCGGGATCGACCTGATGCGACGGCGGATCGAGCGCGCGAGCCGTCAACCCCCGCCCGCGCCACGCACCCGGCCGGCGACCACGCCCGGCGCCGGGGCGGCGACACCGGACCCGGACCCCGTCGCCGCGCCCGGGGCCGCGGCGACACCGGACCCGCCGGCGTCGGTGGGGGAGGGGGGAGGGGCGACCCGCGCGACGAGGACGCCGCGGCGTGCCGCACCCGCGGCGGCCCGCCGGCCGCGCCTCGCGCCGGACCTGCCACCGGTGAACCTCGCGATCCGGGTGCGGAAGCCGCTCGACGACCACCTCGCCGACGTCATCCACGACCTCCGCCGCGCCGGTGTCCGCACCAGCAAGGTGGAGATCATCGAGATGCTCCTGTGGGAGCAGACCTCCGAGGACGCCACCGCGATCCGGGAACGCCTCGGCGCCTTCCGTGCCGCGGCGCCCCGGGGCGCCGGCGCCGCCCTCTAAGGGGGGCCCGTTAAACACGACCGGCCGGGTCCCGAGGGACCCGGCCGGCAGGTGCAGCCGACTTCGAGAAGCTGGGGCTCAGACGCCCGGGGGCTTCGGGAAGCGGTGACGCATCGTGTACTGGTACGGCGTGGCGAAGAGCAGGTCGCCGATGTCCTCGGCGGTGCGCTCGATCGTCTGCGTCCAGATGGTGTCCGCACCCGGGATGATGAGGTCGAAGTTGAAGCTCATCAGGCCGATGAGCTCCTTGACCGGCATCATGGCGCCGAGGTTGTCGAACGGCGTGGCCGTCAGGGCCCACGACCGGATCGCGCCGGCGGACGCCGTGCGGATCGACTCCGGCTTCAGCTGGAAGCGGTGCTGACCCTCGGTCTCGGGACGGCCCATGGCCGCCGCCGTCGCCTTGGTCACCTCGGACGGGAGGTAGGTGAGGTCCCACTTCGTCGTCGTGAGGGACGGGTCCGTGATGAGCCGCAGGTTCATGCGCCCGTACTTCGGGTCGCCGTAGAAGCTGGGCTTCGCCGGAAGCTCGGCGTCGTCGTACCGGCCCGTCGCGGTGTGGATGAGGTACCCACGCCGCTCCATGGTGAAGTTGAAGTAGTCGTTGCCGAAGCCGCCGTAGCCGTCGTCCTCCTTGCCACCGTGCTCCTGGGTGACGATGTAGGCGATCTTCTTCGGGAACCCGAAGGGCTCGCGGCCGGCGAACACGGCTGCGTCCTGCGTGAGGTACATGTACGGGTAGTAGCCCGCGTAGTACGTGTTGCCGTCGTGGCCCTTGGCCGAGACGGAGACCGTCACGCCCATCTCGCCGTACGGGCCGAGACCGGTGTGCAGGTGGTCCACGTACCAGAACTCGACGACGTCGTCCTCGAGCTCAACGCACTTGGGGAGGATGCGACGGAGAGCCGCCTCGTCCACCCGGTAGAAGAACGCCGACCAACGCGAGTTCGTGTAGGTCAGCGGGACGATGTCGTAGTCGACCAGCGGGTCCGCGATGCCCTGCGAGATGATGTCGCGCTTGTCCCGGTCAAGGGCAAGCGGCGGGGCGTCGCCCGAGTCGATCCACGGAACGCTCGTGACGTTCAGCTGCGCCATAGCGCTGTTCCTCCTTGGAATGGCGTCACCGCGACGGGGATGCCCCTGTGGGAGCGGACGCCCCCGTCACGGTTGATCACGATCTGACCTAGTCCCTACGCGCCGAGGCCGATGGGCTTCGGGAAGCGGTGGCGCAGACCGAAGCGGTACGGCTTGGCCGCGCCCGCCCAGGTCGCGTCCCGGGTGTACGTCTCGGTCCAGGGGACCTCGCCGGCCGGGATGATCAGGTCGAAGCTGAAGGTCATCAGGCCGATCATCTCCTTGGGCGGAAGCTCGTGCCCAAGGTTGTCGTACGGCGTGGCCTGCATGAACCAGTTGATGCTCTCGGGGCTGGCGGTGCGGATCGACTCCGGCTTCACCTGGAAGCGGTGCGAACCCTCGGAGTCGGGGCGGCCCATGGCCGTCGCGAGGTCCTTGGTCACCATCGAGGGCAGGTAGACGAGCTGCCACTCGGAGCTCGAGAGGTCCGGCGCGGTGACGACCTTCATGTTCATCCGGCCGTAGTCCGTGTTGCCGTAGAAAGCGGGCTTCGCGGACAGGTCGGCGTCGTCGTACTTGCCGGTCGCCGAGTGGAGCACGTACCCGTTCCGGATCATGAGGAACGAGAAGTAGTCGAACTGGTAGTTCTTGCCGTCCATGACCCCGTAACCGTCATCGGGCGCCCCGCCGTGCTCAAGCACGCGGATGAAGGCTTCCTTCTTCGGGAAACCGAGCACGCGACCGGCGTCGATCGCGGCGTCCTGGGTCAGGTACATGTACGGGTAGTAGCCGGCGTAGAGCGTACGGCCGTCACCGGCCTTGTGGCTCGCGGCCACGGTCACACCCATCTCGCCGTACGGGCCGAGCATGGTGTGGTTGTGGTCGACGTACCAGAACTCGACGATGTCGTCCTCGAGGTCAAGGCAGTCGGGAAGCACGCGCCGAAGCTGCTTCTCATCGGCGCGGTAGAAGAATGCTGACCAACGCGAGTTGGTGTAGGTCAGCGGCAGAGTGTCGATGTCCCAGATGGGGTCGACGAGCGAGTAGATGAACGCGGTCTTCTCGTCACGGTCGACAGGCGAGGGAGGAATCTCCCCCGTCTCTGCACCCGGGACCTGCGTCACGGCGAACTGCTCGGCCATAGACGGGCTTCCCCCTTATTCGGAAAGGGCAGCTGCACATTGCTCGCGGCGGGAGCCCGCAGCCGGACCCCGTCCAGAGGACGGGAAGGCACCGGGCGTCACCGAGAACGTGCAAGCAGCATATGTCACGTACGGGGGGTCGTCAACGCCATCGGTACCC